>JAMFRW010000122.1 GCA_026224975.1 Rhodoferax sp.
AACACCGTTCTGTACGGCGCGACGAGTGGCGAGGCCTTCTTCCGGGGCGTGGCCGGTGAGCGCTTTGCGGTGCGGCTCTCGGGTGCAACCACCGTTGTCGAAGGCACCGGTGACCACGGCTGCGAATACATGACCGGCGGCACGGTGGTCGTGCTCGGCAAGACCGGGCGCAACTTCGCGGCCGGCATGAGCGGCGGCGTGGCCTATGTGTACGACGAAGACGGCGAGTTCGCCAAGCGCTGCAACACCGCCATGGTTTCGCTCGACAAGGTGCTGACCACGGCGGAGCAGGAAGCCGGTGTGGACCGCGCGATCTGGCACAGCGTGCATGGCCAGACGCAGACCGACGAAGCCTTGCTGAAGAGCCTGGTCACCGACCACCACAAGTGGACGGGCAGCCTGCGCGCGCGCCACATCCTCGACCACTGGAACGAATCGCGTGCGAAGTTCGTCAAGGTCTTCCCGAACGAATACAAGCGCGCGCTGACGGAAATGGGCGCCAAGGCGCTGGCCGTCGATGGTGAAACAGCAGCCGCCAAGGCGACCGGCGAGACCATCGCCAAAGCCAAGACGGCCGACGCCAAGAGCAAGACCGTTCCCGCCAAGTAATCACAAGCATCGGACCGCACAGCATCATGGGAAAAGTCACCGGCTTCATGGAATACGAGCGCCTCGAAGAGGGCTATGCGCCCGTCGCCGAGCGCAAGACGCACTACAAGGAATTCGTCATCGGCCTGAAGGAGACCGAGGCCAAGATCCAGTCGGCACGCTGCATGGACTGCGGCACGCCGTTCTGCAACAACGGCTGCCCGGTCAACAACATCATTCCGGACTTCAACGATCTGGTGTACCGCGCCGACTGGAAGAACGCCTTCGCGGTGCTCGACTCCACCAACAACTTCCCCGAGTTCACCGGCCGCATCTGCCCGGCGCCTTGCGAAGCGGCCTGCACGCTCAACGTGAACGACGACGCGGTCGGCATCAAGAGCATCGAGCACGCGATCATCGACAAGGCCTGGGCCGAAGGCTGGGTCGTGCCGCGCCCGCCCAAGGTCAAGACCGGCAAGAAGGTGGCTGTGGTCGGCTCCGGCCCCGCAGGCATGGCGGCAGCGCAGCAACTCGCGCGTGCCGGCCATGACGTGACGCTCTTCGAAAAGAACGATGCCATCGGTGGACTGCTGCGCTACGGCATTCCCGACTTCAAGATGGAGAAGACCCACATCGACCGCCGCGTGGCGCAGTTGCAGGCCGAGGGCGTGACCATGCGCACCGGCGTGATGGTGGCGACCCTGCCCGAAGGCAGCAAGGTCACCAACTGGGCCAAGGAGACGATCAGCCCCGACGAGCTGAAAGCGCAGTTCGATGCTGTCGTGCTGACCGGCGGCGCCGAGCAGTCGCGTGATTTGCCGGTGCCGGGGCGTGATCTGGAAGGCATCCACTTCGCGATGGAATTCCTGCCGCAGCAGAACAAGATCAATTCGGGCGGCAAGATCAAGAACCAGTTGCGTGCAGATGGCAAGCACGTGGTCGTCATCGGCGGCGGCGATACCGGCAGCGATTGCGTGGGCACGAGCAACCGCCATGGCGCCACCAGTGTGACGCAGTTCGAGCTGATGCCGATGCCGCCGGAAGTCGAGAACAAGCCGTTGGTCTGGCCGTACTGGCCGACCAAGCTGCGTACCTCGTCCAGCCACGAAGAAGGCTGCGAGCGCGAGTTCGCCATCGCCACCAAGGAGTTCGTGGGCGGCGAGGGCAAGGACAAGGGCAAGGTCAAGGCGCTCAAGTCGGTCCGCGTCGAATGGCAGGGTGGCAAGATGGTCGAAGTGCCGGGTAGCGAACAAACCCTGCCGGCCGATCTGGTGCTCCTGGCCATGGGTTTCGTGAGCCCCGTGGCGAGCGTGCTCGATGCCTTCGGCGTGGAGCGCGACGCGCGCGGCAACGCGAAGGCGACGCTGGACGCCGTCGGCGGCTACATGACCAATGTCGACAAGGTGTTCGCCGCGGGCGACATGCGGCGCGGGCAATCGCTCGTGGTCTGGGCAATCCGCGAAGGCCGGCAAGCGGCGCGCGCGGTCGATGCCTACCTGATGGGCGCGAGCGACCTGCCGCGCTGAAGCTCGTCATACGGCGCCGCACGTCGGTTCCACAACGCTTGACATTTGTTTGCCTCCGGCGGCGTCGGCAGCACCCGACGTCGCCTCGGCCTGCGTGCGACAATGGTTTTCCATGATGCCGGCAGGGCTTGTCGCCCGGCCGCCGTCGCGAACCAGAGCCGTGCGCCCACCGCGCGCGAGACAAGAACCAAGCCCGAATGCCGAGTGAACCTGCACGCCCGAACAACGCCGACGCGCTGATCGAGATCGACCATGTCACCTTCGGCTACGACGCCGCCCGCCCCGTCCTCATCGATGTTTCGCTGAACTTCCCGCGCGGCAAGGTCACCGCCATCCTCGGCGGTTCAGGCTGCGGCAAGACCACCTTGCTGCGGCTCATCGGCGGCGTTCACGCGGCCAACAAAGGCAGCGTGCGCTTCGAGGGCGAGGTGATCGACACGCGCAACGCCGCGCAGCTCTACAAGCTGCGCCGGCGCCTCGGCATGCTGTTCCAGTTCGGCGCCTTGTTCACCGACCTGTCGGTGTTCGAGAACGTGGCCTTCCCGCTGCGCGAGCACACCGATCTCGACGATTCGATGGTCCGCGACATCGTGCTGATGAAGCTCAACGCTGTGGGCCTGCGCGGCGCGGCGCAACTGCGCATCGCCGAGATTTCCGGTGGCATGGCGCGCCGCGTGGCACTCGCCCGAGCCATCGCGCTCGACCCCGAACTGCTGCTCTACGACGAGCCCTTCACCGGCCTCGACCCGATCGCGATGGGCGTCACCGCCAACCTCATCCGCAAATTGAACGATGCGACCGGCGCCACTTCGCTCGTGGTATCGCATGATGTTCAGGAATGTTTTGCGATCTGCGACTACGCCTACATCATGGCTTCGCCCGGCCATGTGATCGCGCAAGGCCGGCCGGAAGAGCTGAACGCCAGCGAGGACCCGCGCGTGCGCCAGTTCATCCGCGGCGAGCCCGATGGCCCGGTGCCGTTTCACTATCCTGCCCCGCCGCTGGCGCAGGATCTTGGCCTGCGGGCGGGCTGAACATGGGCTGGCTTGCGGCACTCGGCCGATTCGCCCTGGGCGTGTTGCGCTCGCTCGGGCACCACGCGGCCTTCTTCTGGGAACTGCTGCGCACGCTGCCGGCTTCGCTGCGCCGGCCGTACTTTGCGGTGGCGCAAGTGCATGCCCTCGGCAACCTCTCGCTGCTGGTGATCATCTCTTCCGGCCTGGCGGTGGGCTTCGTGCTGGCGCTGCAGACCTACTACGCGCTGGTCACTTACGGCGCGGCCGATTCGGTCGGGCTGGTGGTCAACCTCTCGCTGGTGCGCGAACTCGGGCCGGTGGTCACGGCGCTGCTCTTCGCCGGCCGAGCGGGCACCTCGCTCACCGCCGAGATCGGGCTGATGAAAGCCGGCGAGCAGCTTGCGGCAATGGAGCTGATGGCGGTCGATCCGAAGAGCCGGGTGCTGGCGCCGCGCTTCATCGGCGGCATCGTCGCCATGCCGATCCTGGCGCTGCTGTTTTCGGCGGTGGGCATCTTCGGCGCCTACATCGTCGGCGTGCTGATGATCGGGCTGGACCCGGGTAACTTCTGGTCGATCATGGAAAGCGGCGTCGATGTGCGGCGCGACCTCGGAAACGGCATCATCAAGAGCATCGTGTTCGGCGTGATCTGCAGCTTCGTTGCCGTGTATCAGGGTTACGAAGCCAAGGCGACGCCCGAGGGCGTGGCCCGCGCGACCACACGCACGGTCGTGATCTCGTCGCTGACCGTGCTGGCGATGGACTTCGTGCTGACGGCCTTGATGTTCTCGACGCGCTGAACATGCCAGGAATCGAATGGGAGATGGAGTGATGAGAATACCGACACAACGACGTATGACGACAAGGTGGGCGGCATGAGCAAGAAGGGCATCGAAACCCTGGTGGGTTTCTTCGTGCTGCTGGGCATAGCGGCGCTGGTGTTTCTCGCGCTGAAAGCGGCGAACCTGGGCAGCTTCAGCAATGGCGAGACTTATTCGGTGTTCGCCAAGTTCGACAACATCGGTGGCTTGAAGGTGCGCTCGCCGGTGCGCAGCGCGGGCGTCACCGTGGGCCGTGTCGCCTCGATTGCTCTCGACGCCAAAACCTACCAGGGCGTCGTCAAGCTCGACATGCAGCAGGGCGTTCAGTTCCCGAAAGACAGCTCGGCGCGCATCCTCACCTCGGGTTTGTTGGGCGATCAATACATCGGCCTGGAAGCAGGCGGCGACGAGAAAAATCTTGCCGCCGGGGACACCATCACGCAGACACAATCGGCGGTCGTGCTCGAAACACTGATCAGCCAGTTCCTCTTCAACAAGGCGGCCGACGCCGGATCGGCATCGGCCTCAGCGCCAGCCCCGGCCGCCCCAGGAGCCAAAAAATGACGCCATCACTGCCTGCTGGCACCTCGCCACGAACAGCGCCGAACTCACCGGCCTCGATCTCCCGCTACCTCGCAGTGCCCCTGCTCGGCACCACACTGCTGCTCGGCGCCTGCACCACGATCCAGACCGCGCGGGGCGGCCCCGGCCAGCGCCTGGACCCGTGGCAAAGCTGGAACCGCAAGGTCTTCCAGTTCAACGAAGACCTCGACAACGCCGTGCTCAAGCCGGTGGCCACGGCTTATAGCAATGTCGTGCCGCAACCGGTGCGCCGCGGGGTCGACAACTTCTTCGGCAATGCGCTGGACGCCTGGTCGACTGTCAACAACTTCCTGCAGGGCAAGGTGCAGCTCGGCTTCGAAGGGATCATGCGGGTCGGCACGAACACGATCTTCGGCGTGCTGGGCGTCGTCGATGTCGCGACCGAACTCGGCCTGGAGCGTCATGCCGAAGACTTCGGCCAGACGCTGGGCGTGTGGGGCTTCGGTGCCGGCGCGTACGTGGTCTGGCCGCTGCTCGGGCCTTCGAGCGTGCGCGATTCCATCGCCTTGCCGCTGGACCGTGCAGCCTCGCCGGCAGTGCTGATCAACGACGGCGCGACCGTCATCGGCCTGACCGTTCTGCAGGTGACCAACGCCCGCGCCAACCTGCTCGGCGCGACCCGCGTGCTCGACGACATCGCGCTCGACAAGTACACCTTTGTGCGCGACGCTTACCTGCAGCGCCGCCGCAGCCTGGTGTACGACGGCAACGAGCCCGATTTGCCGTCGCCGGCAGATGGCGCCACGCCGATCCCGGCGCCGGCTGCTTCGATGCCTGCCAAGTGACCGCCTGAACCAAATCCTGCCAACGGGCTCTTACCGCCCGACGTTAAAGAATCGCCGGCGCGTTCACAGCGCCGGCTCACGGAAAGGAACCCCATGCTCTCCATTCGAATCTCCCGCCGCCAGGCCGGTCGCCTCGCTGCCCTGCTGGCCGCTGCCGCGCTCGGCTTGGGCGCCTCGTTCGCGCAAGCCCAGGCCGGAAAATCGCCCGATGACCTGATCAAGGAAGTCTCGACCGACGTGCTCGAATCGGTCAAGGCCGACAAGTCGATCAAGGAAGGCGACATCAGCAAGGTGATCGCGCTCGTCGACACCAAGGTGATGCCCTACATCAACTTCCAGCGCATGACATCGTCCGCCGTCGGCCCGTACTGGCGCCAGGCGACCCCCGAGCAGCAAAAGCGCCTGCAGGAAGAATTCAAGATCCTGCTGGTGCGCACCTATTCCGGCGCGCTCGCGCAGGTGCAAGACCAGACCGTGCAGATCAAGCCGATGCGTGGAAACGCCGACGACAAGGAAGTCGTCGTTCGCACCGAAGTGCGCGGCAAGGGCGACCCGATCCAGCTCGACTACCGGTTGGAGAAAGGCGCTGCCGGCTGGAAGATCTATGACGTGAACGTGCTCGGCGTGTGGCTGGTCGAGAACTACCGCAACAGCTTCAAGGAGCAGATCGGCGCCGGCGGCATCGACGGGCTGATCTCGAAGCTGGCCGAAAAGAACAAGTCGGCCGGCGGCGCCAAGAGCTGATCGATATGTTGTTGTTGCCCGCCACCATCACCGTTGCCGAAGCGAGCGCCACCCAGCGTTTGCTGGCGCAGGCGCTTCAGCGCGAGCCGGCTTCCGGCGTGGTGGTGGATGCTTCGAACCTGCAGCATTTCGATTCGGCCGCGCTCGCGGTCTTGCTCGAATGCCGGCGTTCGGCGCAGGCCTTCGGGCGGCCGTTCGCCATCCGCAACCCGCCGCCCAAGCTGGCGGCGCTGGCGCGGCTTTACGGCGTCGAAGAATTGGTGATGAGCGAAGAGGGCGCCGAGGCCGTGCGTGAACCCCAAGCCGCCTTGACCCGCCAGCCCAGCAGCACCGCGAGCACCACCGCGTAGACCGCGACCTCGGCGAAGTTGTTCTTCGCCGCCCGCATCCAGAAGAAGTGCAGCAAGCCCAGCAGGGCGACCGCGTACACCACGCGGTGCAGCGCCTGCCAACGCTTGGCGCCGAGCGCCTTGATCGCGCGGTTGAACGAGGTGGCGGCCAGCGGCGCCATCAGCAGCAACGCGCTGGTGCCGACCAGGATGAACGGGCGCTTGACGATGTCGCGCACGATGTCGCCCCACACCAGCTCCATGTCCAGCCAGCTATAGCAGAGGAAGTGCACGCAGCCGTAGAAGAAGGTGAAGAGCCCCAGCATGCGCCGAAAGCGCGCCAGCGCGGGCTGCTGGGTCCATTTGCGCAGCGGCGTCACGGCCAGCGTGATGCAGAGAAAGCGCAGCGTCCAGTCGCCGGTCGCGCGGATCAAGGCCTCGGCCGGGTTGGCGCCCAGCGTGTTCGCGATCGCGCCGTAGAGCAGCCAGGCGAAGGGCAGCAGGCAGATCACGAACAGCAACGGTTTGGCGAACGGGCGCAGCAGCACCGGCTTGCGCCGCAGGGGCGCAGAAGCAGAAGCAGAACTCGAGGCGGCACGCGGCCGCGCCGCAGGCACGACGGAACTCATCGCCGCCCCCGCGTCAGAAGTTCTTGGCCAGGTCCATGCCCGCGTAAAGCTGGCCGACCTGTGCTTCGTAGCCGTTGAACATCAGCGTGGCGCGCTTCTTCTGGAACAGGCCGTCTTCGCCGATGCGGCGCTCGGTCGCCTGGCTCCAACGTGGGTGGTCCACCTTGGGGTTCACGTTCGAATAAAAACCGTATTCGTTGCTGGCGCTCTTGACCCAACTGGTTTGCGGCTGCTTGTCGGTGAAACGGATCTTGACGATGGATTTGCCACTCTTGAAGCCGTATTTCCACGGCAGCACCGCGCGTACCGGTGCGCCGCTCTGGTTGGGCAGCACCTCGCCGTACATGCCGAAGGCGAGCAGGGTCAGCGGGTGCATCGCTTCGTCCATGCGCAGCCCTTCCACATACGGCCAGTCGAGCACGCGCGAGCGCAGGCCGGGCATCTGGGCCTTGTCGGCCAGCGTCACGAACTCGACGTACTTGGCGTTGCCGGTCGGCTCCACTTTTCTGATCAATTCGGCCAGCGAGTAGCCCACCCACGGGATCACCATCGACCAGCCTTCGACGCAGCGCAGGCGGTAGATGCGCTCTTCCATCGGCGCGAGCTTGAGCAGTTCGTCCAGGTCGTAGACCTTGGGCTTCTTGACTTCGCCTTCGATCGCGACCGTCCACGGCCGGGACTTGAGCGAACCGGCGTTCTGCGCCGGGTCGGACTTGTCGGTGCCGAATTCGTAGTAGTTGTTGTAGCTGGTCGCGTCGGCGTACGCCGTGAGCTTTTCCATCGTCATGCCGCCGGCGACGGTGCTGCGCACACCCGGTAGCGGCGCGAGCTTGCCTGGTCTCGCGGTCTGGGCGAAGGCGCTGCGGCCGGACCAGCTTGCGAGCGCGGCACCCGCCGCGCCTGTGGCCAGCAGCTTGAGCATGTCGCGCCGGCCTTCGTAGGCTGCGCGCGGAGTGATGTCGTCGGAAGCGGTTCGGCCGAAGCCGCGGTCGGGGTGAAAGTGCATGGGGCGGTCCGTTCGGGTACTGCTGGGTTCGTCGTCGGACCGCGGATGCTTCTTACAGCTCGCCGTACGAGTGCAGCCCCGAGAGAAACATGTTGACGCCGAGGAAGGCGAAGGTCGTGACCAGCAGCCCCGTCACCGCCCACCAGGCCGATACCGTCCCGCGCAAGCCCTTCATCAGCCGCATGTGCAGCCAGGCGGCGTAGTTGAGCCAGACGATCAGCGCCCAGGTCTCCTTCGGGTCCCAGCTCCAGTAGCCGCCCCAGGCTTCTGCCGCCCAGAACGCGCCGAGGATGGTCGCGATGGTGAAGAAGGCAAAGCCGATCGCGATCGACTTGTACATCACGTCGTCCAGCACCTCGAAGCTCGGCAGGCGCGCGGCGATGCGCTTGCGGCCGAACAGAATGCCGCCGACGATCAAGGCGCCCAGGCCAAAGTACACCGCCCAGTAGCTGCTGATCGCTTCGATCGGGTTCTTGCGGAAGACCAGCGGCTCGATGCACAGCGCCACGCCGAAGAGGAACAGCGGCGCCAGCTCGTACCAGTTGCGCGCGTCGGCCTTGCGCTTGATCAGGTAGGCGAAGGCCACCATCGCCGAGAGCGAAAAGCTCCCGTAGCCGATGAAGTTGGCCGGCACGTGCAGCTTCATCCACCAGCTTTGCAGCGCGGGCACCAGCGGCTGGATCTCCTGCGCCTCACGCGCGACGGTGTACCAGAGCAAAAAGCCGACGGCCGCACTCACCACCAACATGACGAAGGCGCCCAGCGACTTGGTGCGGTAGTGCTGCTCGTAATACAGGTAGAACAGCGAGGTGAGCCAGCAGAAGAGCACGAAGACTTCGTACAGGTTGCTGACCGGGATGTGACCCACGTCGGGCGCGATCTGGTGGCTTTCGAACCAGCGCACCATGGTGCCGGTGAGCGCCATGAAGATGGCCACCCAGGTGAGGCGCGAGCCGATGCGCACCGCGGCGTTGTCTTCGGTCTTGGCGGCAAAGCCCATCCAGTAGAAGGCCGTGCTCATGAAGAACAGCACGCTCATCCACAGGATCGCGCTCTGGCTGGAGAGGAAATACTTCAGCAGGAAAACATGGTCGGCCTGCGCCAGGTCGGCGCCGAAGCTGTCCATCGTGCGGTTGTAGAGGTTGATCGCCAGCAGCGACGCCGCGCCCACGCCCAGCATCAGCACCCGCAGCGAGCCCCAGAACCAGCCGAGCGCGATCATCGCGGGCATCACGCCGACGAGGATCGCCTTCTCGTAGACGTCCATCGAGGCGTGGTAGCGCTGGAAGGCGTAGGCGCCGCCGGTGAGCACGAGCGCGGCAAAGAGCCAGTCGAAGATCGAACGGCCAGACAGCGGGCCGGGTCGGTCGAGCGTGAGGGTGGTGGTGTTCATCTGACTTCCTTCATCTCGTCTCGAGAAGGATGGCCTTCTTGAGCAGTTCGAACTCGGCATCGGCGTCCAGCGTGCGCCGGGTGGTGGACATCGCCGTCGTCACTTTGGTTCCTGCGCCGTGGGCGGCGTCGGCCGGCGCGATCCAGACCCAGAGCCGACGCTCGCGAATGTAGAGCATCGCGAACACGCCCACGATCAGCAGCACGGCGCCGAGGTACACCAGCTTCTTGCCCGGCGCGCGTGCCACCTGGAACACGCTGGCCTGTACCTGCTTGAAGTCGGTCAGTGAGAGCAGCACCGGGGCCGGGTAGAAAAAGCTGTCGGAAAGGCTCAGCACCGCCTGCGTCATGAAGGTCTGCGTCTTGTCGTCGGGCGTGAGCGGGGCGAGGCCGGCGTTTTCGCGCGTGAGGTTGAGCAGCTCGAAGAGGCTGCCGTTCAGGATGCGCAGCAACACATCGGAGATGCGTGCGCGGTCACCTTCGGGCACGCTGCTCTCCATGAAATCGGAGATCGCCTGCAAGCCGCCAGTCGCCTGCCCGCCGGCCTTCACCGGTTCTGCACCGGCGAAGAGCCCGAGTGCGCGCTCGGCGGTGGCGGTGAGCTGGGAGGCCATCTCGGGCTTGTCGGCCGGCGTGGCCTTGGCCACGTAGCGGGCGACGGCCTTGTCGCGCAGGCCGGCATCGACCAGCGCCTCGCGCAGCCGCGCCCAGCCGGCGATGCCATCCTGGTCGTCGACGGGGATGCGCAGGTAGCGCATCGCGTCTTCGGGCCTGTCGCGTGCGCCGACGAGGAACACGCGCTGCCCATCGAGCTCGACCGGCAGCATGTAGTTGTTGAACTCGCGCGCCTGGCCGGCGGCATCGCGCAGCTTGTAGCTCACCGAGGGGCCGACGTTGCGCAGCTCTTTCTTGTTGCGCACCTTGGCGCCCGAGCCCAGGTGGCCATCGAGCGTGCTCGCGAAATCGACGCCGCGCACATCGGTGCCGCTGCCGGTGGCAGGAGTGGGTGTGGGGCCGGAGAAGTTCTCGACGTTGATGACGCGCAGGCCGGTGAATTCGAGCGTCATCTTGGTGTCACCGTTCGAGATCTGCGTGGCGCTGCCGACGGTGCCATCGATGTCGAAGCCCTTGCCGCCGGCGGCCGTCATGGGCCACGCATGCAGCTTGAGCGAGGAGCCGCCATCGTCGAAGCTGCTCTGGTAGATCGCCACGCCGCGGTGAAACGCCGGCTCGTTGACCTTGACGAGCGCCGGCGTGGCCTGGCCGGTTTCGTGGTCGTGGATGACGATTTCGCTCGCGAAGAGCTTGGGCATGCCTGTCGCGTAGTAGTCGACGATGAACTTCTTGAGTTCCACATCGAACGGCAGGTCTTGCAGCACCACGCCGTCCTGCATGCTGATCACGGCGGTGCCGGAGCGCGAGCCTTCCGGCACCAGCAGGTTGGCGCGGAAGGTCGGCGTGGCCGGACCCAGACGATGGTCGGCGTTCACGTCGCGCATCATGCCGCCGCCGTTGAAGGTGGTCTTGCCCTGCATCAGCATCTGCGCCTTGACGATCAAGTCGCCATCGAACAGCCCGCCGATGCACACCAGCACGATGGCCGAATGCGCCGCGATGTAGCCGAGCTTGTTGGCCGCGCCGCGGCGCGCCGCGATCATGGTGCCGCGCAGCGCTTCGCCATCGCGCCGGACCTCGACCTTGGCCTTCCAGCCATCGGCCAGCAGGAGTTTGGAGATGCGTTCGTAAGCCTGGTCGTGCGATTCGGCGAGCGTGCCCTGGCCCTTGTGGTGAAAGGCCAGCAAGCCTTGCTCGCGCAGGTGTTCCTTGTAGGTGCGCAGGTCGACCAGGATCTTGGGCGTGTTGCGCACGATGCACAGGCTGGTCGAGAGCACGAGGAACGCCAGGATCAGCAGGAACCACCAGGCGCTGTAGACGGTGTAGAGGCCGATGGCCGCAAACACCTCGGCCCAGAACGGCCCGAACTGGTTGACGTAGTTGGTGTACGGCTCGTGCTGCTTGACGACGGTGCCGATCACCGAAGCGATGCAAATGACGGTCAGCAGCGAGATCGAGAACCGCATCGACGACACGAGTTCGATCACATCGCGCAGCCAACGCGATTGCGTTCGAACCTCGATGCCGGTGGTGCTTGCAGTCATGGGGATGTGATTATCGGATTCGGTGCCGCCAAAAGAAAAAGGCCGGTACAAGACCGGCCTCTTCATGAGGGGTTGGTTTGTTCAGCGCAAGCCGGCGATGTAGTCGGCGACGGCCTTGATTTCCTTGTCGTTCATCTTGGCGGCGACGCCCGTCATCACGATGCTGTTGTTGCGCACACCGCCGCGGAAGGCGACCAGCTGCGCTTCGGTGTAGTCGGAATGCTGGCCGGCCAGGCGCGGGTACTGCGCGGGGATGCCGGCACCAGTCGGGCTGTGGCAGCCGGCGCAGGCCGGAACGCTGCGGTCGGCAATGCCGCCACGGTAGATCTTTTCGCCGAGGGCGACGGTGTCCTTGTTCTTCGCGAAACCCGGCTTGGCTTGCTTGCCCGAATAGAACGCGGCGACGTTTTTCATGTCGTCTTCGCTCAGCGTCGAGGCCATGCCCGTCATGATCGCGTTGGCGCGCTTGCCGGCCTTGAACTCGGTCAACTGCTTGACCAGGTACTCGGGGTGCTGGCCTTGCAGAATCGGGTTGGCCGGGCTGCCGCGCGAGCCATCGGCGGTGTGGCAGGCGGCGCACACATTGGTCGAGGTGGCCTGGCCTTTGGCGAGGTCGGGCTTGAATGCGGGCTTGGCTGCTTCGGCTGCCCGCGCCGTCAGGGGAACCAGAAGCGGAGCCGCAAAAGAGGCAACCAGCATGCAAGACAACAGGCAAGACTTGAACAGGGCGACGGACTTCATGAGGCGCGGCATTTTCTTGTGCAAAACCCGGCGATTTTACAATGACGGCTTTGGGCGACTTCATGGCCGAGCAAAACTCTTCTAAACCGTCGCCGATTGGCCCCACTTCGAAGCCTGTCGATGCCGTCAAGGCCCTTGCCGCCGCGGAGGCCGCCGCAGCCGAAAAGCGCGCGCTCTCCTGGACGCACACTGCCCGCTTCCTCACAACCGCGAGCCAGCTCGATCAATTGCCGGCGACAGAACTGCCCGAGGTCGCTTTCGTCGGCCGCTCCAACGCCGGCAAGTCCACCGCCATCAACACGCTGACGCAGCAAAAGCGCCTGGCCTTCGCCTCGAAGACGCCCGGCCGCACGCAGCACATCAACCTCTTCGAACTCGGCCCCAAGCTCGCCGCCAACGCACTCTTCGCCGACTTGCCCGGCTACGGCTACGCGGCGGTGGCGCGCGGCGCCAAGCTGCGCTGGCAGAAGGTGATGGCCGATTACCTCGCCGTGCGCCGCAGCCTGATCGGCGTGGTGCTGATGGTCGACTCGCGCCTGGGCTTCACCGATCTCGACCAGCAACTGCTCAGCTTCGTGGCCCCGCGCATCGGCAACGGCGCCGTCAAGCTGCTGGTGCTGCTCACCAAATCCGACAAGCTCAACCGCGCCGAAGCCACGGCCGCGCTCGCGTCCGCGCAAGCCGTGTTGGGCGAGCTGGTGACCGACGAGGCCGATGTGGGCATCGCGCTCTTTTCGGCGCTCAAGAAGCAGGGCGTGGGCGACGCGGCCAGCGTGATTCACGGCTGGGCGCTGCCCGTGGCCGCCGCCGATGCGCCATCATCCGGAGCGGCGCTTGCCGCCGAGCCGGCGCCTTGATTTTTCATTGACCGAAACACCGCGCAAGACCACCCACAAGAGAACAACAGGAGACAACGATGATCGAGACTTTTTCAGCCGTCCTCCCGCACGGCATCACCCTGAGCTGCCGCGCGAGTGGCCGCGTCGGCGCGCCGGTGCTGGTGTTTCTGCACGGCTTTCCCGAAGCGGCGTTTGTGTGGGACGAACTGCTGGAGCACTTCGGCGCGAACTACCGCTGCGTCGCGCCCAACCTGCGCGGCTTCGAGAAGTCGTCGTCACCGCCGGAGGCCGAGGCCTACCGCGCCAAGCATCAACTCGCCGACCTGGGTGCCTTGATCGCGCAGCTCGGCGCACCCATCGAAGCCTTGATCGCGCACGATTGGGGCGGCGCCTCGGCCTGGGGCTTTGCCGCGGCGCACCCGGAGGCCTTGAAGCGACTGGTGATCATCAACTCGCCGCACCCTGCGACCTTCCTGCGCGAGCTGCAAACCAACCCGGCGCAGCAGAAGGCCAGCGCCTACATGAACTTCCTGTGCCGGCCCGATGCCGAAGCGCTGCTCGCCGAAAACGACTTCAAGCGCATGTGGCCCTTCCTCACGCTGATGGGCGCGGCCGACGGCTCGGTGCCCGGCGGCGGCTGGCTGACCGATAAAGTGCGCGAGCAGTACCGCGCGGTGTGGAGCGCCGGCCTGACCGGCCAGCTCAACTACTACCGCGCCTCGCCGCTGCGCCCACCGACGCCCGAAGACCAGGGTGTGATGAAGGTGACATTTGCGCCCGAGGCCGTCACGGTGAACGTGCCCACGCTCGTCATCTGGGCAGACGGCGACATCGCTCTTCCGCCTTCGCTGCTCGATGGTCTCGACGGGTTCGTACCCAACATGCGCCTGGTGCGCGTGCCCGGCGCCACCCACTGGATCGTCCACGAACAGCCGAAGCTGGTCATCGAAGAGATCGAGCGCTCGCTGGCCGTCTGAGCCCGCGAAGAAGATCTACTTCGGCAGCGCCAGTTGCCGCACCAGCACCTCGACGGCGCGTTGCGTCAGCGAGGTCTGGCTCGGCGGCTGCACAAGCCCTGCTTCGGTCAGCCGTTCGAGCGCGCGGCGGGTGATCGAATGGCGACGCTGCGGGTTGTCCCCGGTGAAGAGAAACATGCGGCCCTGGGGGCTGCGCCACAGCAACTGAACACGCTGCCAGCGGCGCTGCACGAACATGCGGTACTGCGCGGCCGGCGCCATGGCATCGACCTGGCGCTCGGGCGTGTCGGCGCGCGGCGGCGCTGGCGCCATCATCAGCTCGGCGGGCACGGTTTCCATCGAGCCGAGGTCGATGACCGAATCAGGCGGCGCGTACGGGGCGGCCTCGGGCACCACCTCGTCGCGCATGCGCTGCACGATCTCGGCCGGCGTGAGCGTGCCGTGGCTGCTGCGCGGCCCCAGCGGTGCCGCAGCCGTCGAACCGCCAGGGCGCAAGGCTTCGGTGTGGATGGCCATCAACTCGTCGAGCAGGGCTTGCTGCTCGGCATCGGGCAGCGCGATCAGCGCCATGCCGGCGCGAATGCGTTGCAGCAGGCCGGGCAGGAGGGCCAGCAGGCGCTGCCGGCTTTGCGGGTGGTCCGGAAGCTGCACGCTCCAGAGCAGTTCGTCGACCGCCTTGATGTAGCCGCGCGTGGGCTCGGCGTCGTCGCCATAGCGCAGCATGGCCTCGGCCATCACCCGCGCCCAGGCGCCGCCCACGAAGCGGCGCACGGCCGGTGGCGTGCGCATGGGCGCCATCTGCTCGGCCAGGCGCTGCGCCAGGTGTTGCTCCAGGATGTCTCGCCGCTCTGCCCGCTCCAGCGCGTCGATCGTGGGCTGGGCCTCGCGCAATTGCCACTGGAACTGTTCACCCAGAAAGGCTTCGACGCGGGCCAGCGCGCGCTTGTAAAGCGTCGCATCGGGCGAGGCGGCGCGCGAGAGGTCCTCGGCCACCGCCTGGCAAAACGCCAGCAGCGCAACGAGGCGCTTGTCGGCCCCGTGCGAGTAGGCGGTGCTGGCGGTGCCGATTCGGTCGATGAGCTGCCACACCGGATGCGCCGGCGAGTCCATCATCGACGGATCGCGCAGCGCCACGCGCAGGGCCGAGCCTTGCAGCCGCGCCACGACCGACCGGAACGCCTCGGGCAGCCGCAGGTCGGACAGGATCACTTCGAAGAGCCGCGACATCAGCTCGATGGTTTGCCGGTCCAGCGTGTCCCCCGCGCTGGCCAGCAGGGCAGCGCGATGCTCGCTCATGAGGCGCGGCTTGCCGCCCAGCATGCTGACCGCGGCTATCGGCGCAGCCGCGCTGCCGGCAGGCGCTGCCGAGGGCGACCACGCCGCGGGCATCTGGCGCAGCAACTCGTCGAGGCGAAACAGCGCTGCTTCGAGTTCGGCAGTGAACGGCTCGACGGCGCCACCGGGCGCACCACCCGATCGCCCGCCCATGCGCGTGGCACGCGCCAGCGCCGAGTCCACATCGGCCATGGTGCGCGGCGTGCCACTCGGCATGCTCGCCAGCAGCCCGCCCATGGCCGTCGCCCGCGCTGCTTCGACGGTGGGCGCTTCGCGGTAGGCTGAGGCGCTGCCGGGCAGCAGCGTGGTGCGGTAGACACCCGGTTCGATGCCCTGTGATTCGAGCCGCGTGCAGGCGGCTGCCCAAGCGTTCCTGAGCAGCGCCGCCATCGCTCCGGCCGAGGCGCGCAGCACCGCCGCGCGCTGGATCGGCACTGGTGTCACCACGCAGGCGGCTTGCCATAGCGCGGTCGCGTACATCAATGGCCGCAGCGGGTTGGATTCGGCGCTCACATGGCCTTGGCCGATCAGCGTGGAGGTGAAGGTCTGT
>JAMFRW010000123.1 GCA_026224975.1 Rhodoferax sp.
ACGACGTTTTGGCTGCGGCCAAGCATCTGGCGGAGCGGGAGCACAGAAGCATCGGTGAAGTGATCTCGGCGCTCGCTCGGCAAGGGCTGTCTCGTGGCGCCCGTGGTGCCAAGGCCGAGCGCAACGGCATACCGTTGCTTCCGGCTCGCAAGGCTGCTGTTCCCATCACGCTCGAATTGGTGAACCGGCTGCGTGACGAACAACCATGATTCGCTACCTTCTGGACGTGAACGTCCTGATATCGCTCATCGACCCGGCCCATGTGCAGCATGACCAGGTGCATGAGTGGTTCGGTCGAGTCGGGCACAAGGCGTTCGCCACTTGCCCCATCACCGAGAACGGCCTTCTGCGCATCGTCGGGCATCCCAAGTATCCAAACTCACCTGGCCCGCCGAGTGTGGTTGTCGCCGCGTTGAGTGCCATTCGGAACCTGCCGGGACATGCGTTCTGGCCCGACAGCATCAGCCTGGCAGGCAGCGAACTTGTCGATCCGGACCTCTTGTCCAGCCACGGCCGAGTCACCGACAGCTACCTGCTCGCACTGGCCAGGGAACACAAGGGAAAGCTGGCCACCATGGACCAGAAGTTGGCAACAGAGGTGGTGGTAGACGGCAAAGCTGCGCTGGCGCTGATTTGATGCGCTGACGCTTGGCGATGATCAGGCGGAAACAGGTCGCCTTGGCGATGAATCCCGAAGGATCATCAGTCTGCGCAGGGCCAATCGACGCGAGGTGAAGCACTATGAAACCAGCTACCAAGCGCCCGGCAGTTGTGATGCCGACCGTGGCCGAAGACAAGCTCATCACCGCCGCGGCGAAGGCCGATCCGGATGCTCAGCCGCTGACAGCCAATCAACTTCAGGCGATGGTGCCGCTCGAGTCATTGCGTGGGCGCCCAAAGTCCGAGAACAAGAACGTCGCGTGACACGCGCGCAGGGCGTGAGGGCGAATCGGTCGCTGGCCATCACCGCGCCAGCGCCGGCATCACCGGCATCGCCGCATCCCTCAGAATCCCGCGCTCATCCGCCGGCAGCTCGCGCTGCCTTGCGTGGATGTAGTCGTAGCGGTCCAGCGAGACGCGCTGCGCCTCATCCGCATCGTGCATCACCACCGGCCGCAGGAAGACGACGAGGTTGGTCTTTTTTCGCGCGCGGCTCAGGCTTCTGAACAGGCCGCCCACGTAGGGCAGGTCGGCCAGCAGGGGGATCTGGTCGGTGCTGGTGGTGTACGAGTCTTCGATCAGGCCGCCGAGCACGATGATCTTGCCGTCGTTGACGACGACGGTCGATTCGATGGATCGCTTGTTGGTGGTCGGGCCTGACGTCGCGCTGGTGCTCGCGACGGAGGACGACTCCTGCTGGATCGTCAGGCGGATGGCGCCGTTGCGGCCGATCTGCGGGCGGATGCGCAGCGTCACCCCCACGTCCTTGCGTTCGATGGTCTGGAAGGGGCTCGTGCTGGTGGTGGTCGTGTAGGAGCCGGTCACGAAGGGCACGTTCTGGCCGACCACGATCTTGGCCTCTTCGTTGTCGAGCGTGACCACGTTGGCGGTCGAAAGGATGTTGGTGCCGGCCATCGATTCGAGCGCGGTCGCCACGGTGCCGAGCGTCAGCTCGGTGGTGTTGCTGATGTTGAAGATCTGCTTCCACTGCAGGCCGATGTCGAGCGCCTTGCTGGCATCGACCTCGACCACCAGCGATTCGACATAGAGCTGAGCGCGTTGCGAATCGAGCAGGTCGACGACGGCGCGCACTTCCCGGAACAGGGGTTCGGGCGCGGTGACGACGAGCGAGTTGGTCGCCGGATCGGCCTGGATGTAGCCGCCGATGGAAGGCTGTGCGGTCGAAGCGATCGGCGTGGTCGCGGCCGAAGTGGACGCGCCGCTGCTGGTGCTGGCCGAGCTGTTGCTTGCACCTGCTCCGGACGATGCTGAGGTGGCGCCGCTTGCGCTCGCCGATGACGCACCGCTGCCTCGATCCTTGTCGGCGGGCAAGGCCGCGCGCAGCACCGTGGCGAGCCGCGTCGCCTCCACGTTCTGCAGATAGATCACATGGATGTTGCTGCCGCCCGCACCGCTGCTGCCGGGCCGGTCGAGCTGCGCGACGAGGGCGCGAATGGACGCGAGCCGGACAGGGTTGGGCGCGCGCACCAGCAGCGCGTTGATACGCGTGTCGGCCATGATGGACGTGCTCATGCCCGAGCCGGCGGCCGCTCCCGCAACCGGCGCGGCACCGCTTGGCGCAGCAACAGACGATACCGCGCCTTCGGTCAACCGTTGCACCGTCACGGCCAGATCCGCAGCCAGCGCGTATTGCAGCGGCATCACTTCCGTGTCGGTCGCGCTCGGCGTGTCGAGCGCGGCGATGAGGGCGCCGAGCCGCACCAGGTTGTTGGCGTAGTCGGTGATCACCAGCGAGTTGTTGCCGGTGTTGACGTTGACGGTGTTGTTCGCCGTGATCAAGGGCCGCAGCACTGGCACCAGGTTATTGGCGTTCTCGTGCACGAGGCGAAACACCTGCGTCACGACCCGATCGCCTTCGCGTGCAGTGCGTGTCGCGGGCCCGGCCTGCAGCTTGGCCTCGGCTTCTGGCACCACCATCAGCAGGCCGCCCGATTCGACCAGCGCAAAGCCCAGCCCGCGCAGGTTGGCCGCGAAGATCGCATAGGCCTGCGCGGGGGTCACCGCCTGCTCGGTGTAGAGCGTCATCTTGCCCTTGACGCGCGGGTCGAGCACGATCTGCCGATCAAGGATGGCAGCCATGGCGCGCGCTGCGCCTTCGACTTCGATGTCCGGAAAGTTCAGCGTGGAGAGCGGTGCCGCTTGCGCGCCGAACGCGGTCTGCACCACGAAGGCCATCAAGGCCACCAAGGCGATGACGACAGCGCAGGAGCGTACGTGGCGGGTGGGGCGTGAGGGCAGGGGACTGAGACGTTTCAAAGGGAAGCACGTGGTGAGGCGCAAGGATGCGCCGGTCGCCGATGATCCCGGCCCGTTGTCACAGGCGCATGAAGAAAGGTGTGTGCGCGGCAATGAATCGATCGCGCGCGTTTGGTGTGCCGCCGTGCCAAGCCGCTCCGCTACGTCAATCGACGTATAGGGCCGCGCATCGCCTCTTCGCAGAATGGGCCATCGACCCGGCACCGGGTTTTCTGGAGACGACACCATGCACCACGGCGACATATCGAGCAGCAAAGACACCGTCGGCGTGACCGTCGTCAACTACAAGATGCCGCGGCTTCACAGCAAGGCCGAGGTGCTGGCCAACGCGAAGAAGATCGCCGACATGGTGGTCGGCATGAAGCAGGGCCTGCCGGGCATGGATCTCGTGATCTTCCCCGAGTACAGCACCCACGGCATCATGTACGACTCCAAGGAGATGTACGAAAACGCCGCCACCGTGCCCGGCGCCGAAACCGAAATCTTCGCCGAAGCCTGCCGCAAGGCCAAGGTCTGGGGCGTGTTCTCGCTCACCGGCGAACGGCATGAAGAACACCCCCACAAGGCGCCCTACAACACGCTGATCCTGATGAACGACCACGGCGAGATCGTCCAGAAGTACCGCAAGATCATGCCGTGGGTGCCGATCGAAGGCTGGTACCCGGGTAACTGCACCTATGTCAGCGATGGCCCCAAGGGCATGAAGATCAGCCTCATCATCTGCGACGACGGCAACTACCCCGAGATCTGGCGTGACTGCGCGATGAAGGGCGCCGAGCTCATCATCCGCTGCCAGGGTTACATGTACCCGGCCAAGGAGCAGCAGATCCTCATCAGCAAGGCCATGGCCTTTGCCAACAACACCTATGTGGCGGTGGCCAATGCGGCCGGCTTCGATGGTGTGTACTCGTACTTCGGCCACTCGGCCATCATCGGCTTCGACGGACGCACGCTGGGCGAATGCGGTGAAGAGGAAATGGGCATCCAGTACGCCGCGCTCAGCAAGAGTTTGATCCGCGACTTCCGCAAGAACGGCCAGAGCGAGAACCACCTCTTCAAGCTGCTGCATCGCGGCTACACCGGGCTCATCAACTCGCGCGAAGGCGACAAGGGCCTGGCCGAGTGCCCCTACAACTTCTACAGCGAGTGGATCAACGACCCGGAGGGTACACGCAAGCGCGTCGAGGCCTTCACGCGCGAGACGGTGGGCACCGAAGAGGCGCCGATCGAGGGCATCCCCAACCCGGACACATTGGCGCATCGTTGATCTTCCGATATCGCGCTCGATGCCATCCTCGACCGATCCACTGGCCGCCTACCGCGTCACGCGCGAGCCGTTCTACCAGCCTGCCGGCGAAGAGCTGAGCCTCTTCGAAGCGGCGCATGCACGCCGCCTGCCCGTCGTGCTCAAGGGGCCGACCGGCTGCGGCAAGACGCGCTTCATCGAGCACATGGCCTGGCGGCTCGACCGCCCGCTGGTCACCGTGGCCTGCCATGAAGACCTGAGCGCCGGCGACCTCATCGGCCGCTGGCTGCTCGATGGCGACAGCACGCGCTGGCAGGACGGCCCGCTGACGCTCGCGGCGCGCTTCGGCGGCATCTGCTACCTGGATGAACTGGTGGAAGCACGCGCCAACACCACCGTCGTGATCCACCCGCTGACCGACACGCGCCGCATGCTGCCGCTTAGCACCCGCAACGAGATCGTGCAGGCGCATGCCGACTTTCAACTCGTGGTCTCGTACAACCCTTCGCCGATGGCACGCGAGATGAAGGCCTCGACCCGCCAGCGCTTTTGCGCGATGGAGTTCGCCTACCCCGACCCGGAGCAAGAGGCCGGCATCGTGGCGCGCGAGTCTGGCCTGGACCTGTCGCAGACCTCGGCCATCGTCGCCTTCGGCGTGCGCACGCGCCGCCTGCAAGGCGTGGGGCTGGATGAAGGCGCATCGACGCGCATGCTGGTCAACGCGGCCTGGCTGGTGGTGCAGGGCGTCTCGCTCGTCTCGGCCTGCCGGCTCGCGATGGTCGATGCGCTGAGCGATGACCACGATGTGCACGAGGCGCTGCAATCGGCGCTGGACGCCTCGTTCTGACGAGATTGCGAGCATGGCAGTAACCGCGACCGCCACCTCGATGAACGCCACGCTCTCGCAGTGGCTGCGCCTGCTGTGGGACATGGCCCCGCCGCTGCGCCTCGACAGCGAGGCACCGCACATCGCCGCCGGCGTGATCCACCTGCCGGCGCGCAACCACTGGCGCCAGCACGCTGCCGCTGCCGCGCATGCCACCGCGCACCTCGTCTACTCGCCCAAGACCTTCGATGCGACAGGCCTCGCCCCCATCGCCCGCGCCTTGATGGCCTTGCTGGAAGACGCCCGCGTCGAAGCCCTGGCCATGCGCGAGCTGCCCGGCCTGGCGCGCCTGTGGCGCCCGCTGCACACCGCCACGTCCGAACTCGGCGCGGGTTTCGAAGCGCTGATGCAGCGTCTGGCGCGCACGCTGATCGACCCGGGCTACGACGATCCCGACCCGTGGGTGCGCAAGGGCAGAACGCTGTTCTTCCTCGATGCCAGCCTCGGCCTGCTCGCCTTGCGCACGCCCGCCGAAGTGCGCCAGGCCGCCACGCTGCTGGGGCATGACATCGGCCAGATGCGTCTGCAGTTCAACGCCAAGACCTACCAGCCCGCGCCCTCGTATCGCGACGATCACCGCTGGATGTGGCCGGCCGATGTGCTCACCGCCGTGCCACCGCCGGCGGTGCAGCCGGTGGGCAGCGCGGACGACGACGACGACCTGTTGCCTGATGCGACCGACGCGAACGAAGTTGTCACGCGCCACCCGGAGTGGGACCGTTTGATCTCTCGCCTTCGGCCCGATTGGTGCCGCGTGATCGAGCAGCCTGTGCCGGTGGACATCGCGCAACCGGTGGCCATCGACGAGGCGGTGCTTCGAACCAGCCACCGCCTGCGCGGGCCGCTGCGTGCGCTGACGCGCCACGCTGCGGCGTTCTACGGCAGCGATGAGGGCGAGAGCTTCGACCTTGGCGCGCTGGTCGATTGGCACATCGCGCGGCGTCTGCACAACGCGGCCGATACACGGGTTTATCGCAGCCTGGACCGGCGCGCGGCACGCGCGGCCGTGTGGCTGTTGATCGATCAATCGGCGTCGACGGCTGCGGCGCATGGTGCGACCGGTGGTCCGATGCAGAGCAGCGTCTTGCAAACCGTCGCCAGATCGGCCGCCGCCACCGCATCGGCATTGCAAGCCGTGGGCGTCTCTTGCGCCATCGTCGGTTTCGCCTCGAACGGCCGGCACGCCGTGCGCCTGCTGACGGTGAAGGGGACCGACGAGCCAGCCGACGAGCGCATGTTCGCCCGCCTGCAAGCATTGCGGCCAGGCGGCTCCACACGCATGGGTGCGGCGCTGCGGCACGCCACGCTGCGATTGTCAGGACGTGGCAACACGCGCCATGCCGGCCCCAAGTGGGTCATCGTGCTGTCGGATGGCGAGCCGCACGATGTCGACATCCACGACCCGCGCTACCTGGTCGAAGACGCTCAGCACGCGGTGCGCAGCGCGGCGCGTGTGGCGGTCAACATGGCGTGCCTGGTGGTGGAGCCGCGGCGGGGGGCCGATGCGCGGCGCATCTTCGGCGGCCATCGCGTGCAAGCCTTGCACGACTTGCGGCAATTGCCCCGGGTGGTCCAGCGGTTGTTGCGCTGACCGAGGAAAGGTTGGGGTAGGTGAGGCTGCCTAAGCCCGCAGGGCAGGGCAGCACTCCACCTGGAACCAGCGCAATGGGCGCGGCTGGTTTTTTAAGCGGCTGGCTTTTCGGCCGGCTTGGCCGCGGCTTGCGTGGCGTCGGCCGGCTTGTAGTTCTGCTTGAATTGCCTCTTCATTTCTTTGGCCCGTTTCTGTTTTTCACGGCGGGTTCCGCGGTCTCTGTCAGCGCTCATGGTGATCTCGTGTGGTTGGATTGACAGGCGAGGTTTTACCACCTGCGGGTGCGCGATGATCCAGGCCTCATGACCAGCTCAGCCTCCGTCAGAAATCTGAAACGCCTTGCGGCCGTGCTGGCTGTCATGTTGCTCACGTTTGCGGCTTTGTTCGGCTGGCAGGCGTGGCGGTCCGAAAAACAGGACCAGATCGATCAAATGCGCACCGCGCTCGAGCTGGGCCAGAACGCGATCGACCTTTATTTTTCGCAAGTCGAGGCGAGCCTCCGCTGGCTCGCGATGGATTTGCTCGGACCCGAAGGGCAACTGCTGGATGCCAAGGAGACCTCGCAACAGCTCACGCGCTTCCGCCAGGTGCATCCGCAGCTCACGGCGATCAACCTGGTCGACATGAGTGGCCAGATGCTCGCGAGTTCGGTGCCCGACGCGCTGGCCCGGTTGCCCGATCTTTCGCAGGAGCCGTCGTTCAAGGCCTTTCTGGCCGAGCTGACGCCGCAGACCCAGCTGGCAGTCGGCAGGCCGCTGTTCGGCCGTGTGAGCCAGCGCTGGGTCACGCCACTGCGCTATGTGGTGCGTGATGCGCAAGGGCGCCCGGTGGCGATCCTGGCGGCGAGTTTCCCGGTGGAACTGCTGCAGTCCTTCTGGAACAAGGCGCCCATCACCGCCAAGGCGGCCATCGGACTGCTGCGCGACGATGGCTTCCTGATCAGCCGCTACCCGCTGCCCGCCCATGCGTCGCTGGAAGAGGTCTACGGCACACCGCGCAACGGCGCGCTCTTCAGGTATTTGAAAGAGAAACAATTCCCGCCCTCCGGCTACACCGAAGGGATGATGCAGCTCGGTGTGGCGGAGGCGGGCAACGTCTTCGCACGGCTGGCGCACTTCCCGGTGACGATGTTCGTCTCGGTCTCGACCGCCGAGTTTCGCAACGCCTGGTGGCGGCGCGTGCGCGTGCCGTTCGCGCTGCTCATGTTGCTGAGCTTCGGCGGCTGGGCCGGCTACCGCTACACGCTCAAGCGCCAGAACACCTGGGACACCGAACGCCGCCAGACCGAAGAGGCCTTGCGCGGCAGCGAGAGCGAGCAGCGCTTTCTGATCGATCACATCCTGGCCGGCGTGATCGTGCACGATGCCAGCGGCGCGGTGATGTCGGTCAACGCCGAGGCCTGCCGGCTCTTCTCGCTCACCGCCGGGCAGATGCTGGGGCGCGAGCCCATCGACCCGCGGTTTCACTTCATCAGTGAAGACGGCAGCCGGCTGCGAACCTCCGAATACGGTGTGAAGCGCGTGCAGGCCACCGGCCAACCGATTGCAGACCTGGTGGTGGGCATCGTGCCCTCGGCCACGGCCAAGCCGGTCTGGGTGATCGCCAACCTGTACCCCGAGTTCGGGCCCGACAAGACGATGCGGCAGATTATCGTGACCTTCGTCGACATCACCGCGCGCCGCGTCGTCGAGCAAGCATTGCAGCAAAGCGAAAACCGCTACCGCATGCTCTTCGAGAACAGCATGGATGCGGTGCTGCAGACCGTGCCGGCCGGCCCCATCCTGGCCGCCAACGAAGCCGCCTGCAAGATGTTCGGCATGACGGAAGATGAGCTGATCCGCGAAGGCCGCGAGCGCGTCATCGACACCACCGACCGGCGCCTGGCCCCGTTCCTCGCGCAGCGCGAAGCCAACGGCCATGCGGTCGGGGAACTGACCATGCGGCGCGGCGACGGCAGCCGCTTCGAGGCCGAACTCTCATCGGCCCTCTATGCGGACGAAAGCGGCGCCATGCTCGCCAGCCTGGTGGTGCGCGACATGACCGAGCGGCGCCGTTCCGAATCGGCCACCCTCGCCAAGGACCTGGCCGAGCAGGCCAACCTCGCCAAGAGCGAATTCATCGCCCGCATGAGCCACGAATTGCGCACACCGCTCAACGCCATCATCGGCTTCTCGGAAGTGCTGCAGCTCGACGAACGCCACCCGCTCGCACCCAGCCAGCGTCAGCAGCTCACCCATGTACAGCGCGCTGGCGACCACTTGCTGCTGCTCATCAACGATTTGCTCGATCTCTCGCGCATCGAGGCCGGGCAACTCGCTATGCAGCTCGAGGATGTGGACACGCTGGAAGTCGTGCACGACGCGGTGCGCGAAGTTGCCACACAGGCCACCGCTCTGCGCGTGCGTGTGCGAGTCGAGGCGCCTGCCTACCGCCTGGCCCCCGCCCGCGTGGACCCGACGCGGCTGCGCCAGATCATTCTCAACCTGCTCTCCAACGCCATCAAGTACAACCGGCCCGATGGCGAAGTGGCGCTCTCCTTGATGGCCGAGGCCGATCGCGTGAAGCTCGTCTTCCGCGACACCGGCATGGGCCTGAGCGCCGAGCAGGTGGGCGCCCTGTTCCAGCCCTTCAACCGCTTGGGACGCGAGACTTCGGCCATCGAAGGCACCGGCATCGGCCTTGTCATCACCCGCAGCCTGGTCGAAGCCATGGGCGGCATGCTCACCGTCGAAAGCCGCGTCGGCCAGGGCAGCGAGTTCACCGTGTCCCTGCCGCTTGCCACGGCACTCGCGGCCGACGACGCAGCCGCGTCACCAGTGACCGCCGCCGCGCGCTCCCGCGCTGCGCTGCAAGGCCGGGTCATCTACATCGACGACGACGAGGTCAACCTGCTGCTCATGCAGGCATTTCTGGTCAAGCGGCCCGGCATCACGCTGCTCACCGTGAGCGATGGCCGCAGCGGCATGGCGCGGGCACTCGCCGCCCCGCCCGACCTGATGATGATCGACCTGATGATGCCGGAGATGGATGGCTTCCAGGTCATGAGGGCCGTGCGCGCCGAGCCCTCGCTGCGGCATGTGCGCTGCGTGGCGGTCTCGGCCAATGCCATGCCGAACGAGATCGATTTCGCGATCGCCGAAGGCTTCGATGGGTATGTGACCAAGCCGATTGCGTCGCATGCGCTGCTGGCGGAGATCGATCGGTGGATGTAGGTGTGCGCTGGTGTCATGGGGCGTTTGATGCAGGCCGGTCCCCCAGCAAATACCGCGCCCCGCTCCCCAGCCGCGCCGCCGTGTCCTCCGGGTTGTAAAGCTTGCAGTTCTTGAGCGAGAGGCAGCCGCAGCCGATGCAACTGTCGAGCTGATCGCGCAGGGCGGTGAGTGAGGCGATGCGGGCTTCGATCATCGGCTTCCAGCCGCGCGAGAGCCGCGCCCAATCGGCGGGCGTGGGCGTGCGTTGATCGGGCAGGGTGGCGAGTGCGGCGCGGATGTCGTCGAGGCTCAGGCCCACGCTCTGGGCGATGCGGATGAAGGCCACGCGCCGCAGCGTTTCCTTCGGGTAGCGGCGCTGGTTGCCGGCGCTGCGGCCGCCGCGGATCAGGCCTTCGGCCTCGTAGAAGCGCAAGGTGCTCGCCGCCACGCCGGCGCGGCGGGCGAGTGCGCCGATGGGCATCCAGGTGTCTTCGGAACTCATGGTTGGTCTTCCACAAAAAGCTGTTGACTTCAAGCTTACGTTAACTTCGAGAATGCACCCGGCATGCACTTCATCCACCTTCTTCATCGGGAGACTTCGACATGACCGCCACCCTTCTCGAACACATCAACATCACCGTGCGCGACGTCGACCGCAGCACCCGCTTCCTGCTGGCCGCGCTGCCCGACTGGCGCGTGCGCGGCGGTGGCCGCATGGATTGGTTCGGCACGCCCATCCGCTGGCAACACGTGGGCGGCGACACTTTCTACCTGGCACTGCAGGGCGGCGGCGAGGGCGAGGTCATGGATTGGAAGAGCCACCGGCTCGGGCCGAAGCACGTGGGGCTGGTGGTGCCTTCGGTCGATGCGGTGGTCGCACGCCTGGCCGAAGCCGGCTACCCGCTGGACCACTGGGGCGGCGAAACGCCTGGCCGGCGCAGCGTCTATGTGGTCGACCCGGACAGCGTGCAGTTCGAGTTCGTCGAGTATTCCAGCACCGATCTGGCCGTGCGCAATGCCTATGCGGCGGCTTGAGGGGCCGAACGCGTTTTCAGCACGCGAACGACTCCACGAACCGGCCTTCACCCGCCACGCGCACGGCCACGCCGGAGGCCGTCGCACGAAAGCGCGATCCGTTGGCGAAGGTCAGTTCCAGCGCGGTCTCGCCGGCGGCTTCATAAGGAATCGAGACGCGTTTCATCGGCTGGCCGCCGACGGTGAGGGGTCCCGCCGATATCCGCCCGACGCAGCCTGGGGTCCCGTCGATGGCGATGTTCGCGATCTCGGAGTCTTGAAGCTCCATCAGCGTGCTGCCTTGTTCTTGCGTCATGGTTCAGCGGACCGGTTGCAACGAAAGCAAAATGCTACTCCTCGCAGCTTTTCAGGAGCAGCAATGCCGAAGTCGAACGTCCCCAGCGAGGGGCCATCCCCCGCCGAACTCGTAGACGCCAAGATCGCCGGCCTGACCGACTGGCGCGGCGCCATGCTCGCCCGGTTGCGCGCGCTCATCAAGGCGGCCGATACCGGCGTGGTCGAGGAATGGAAGTGGAGCATCCCCGTCTGGTCGCACCACGGGCTGATCTGCACCGGCGAGACCTATAAGAAGGTCGTGAAGACCACCTTCGCCCAAGGCGCCTCGCTGCCCGACCCGGCCGGCCTCTTCAATTCGAGCATGGACGGCAAGGTGAGGCGCGCCATCGATTTCCACGAAGGCGATGTGCTGGACGAGGCGGCGCTGACGGCGTTGATCCGTGCCGCGATCACGCTGAACATGGCCAAGCCGGGGTGAATGCTAGGGCGAGAACGGCGGCATGCGCGCCATGGCTTCGCGCAGCCAGACGACGCGCTCCGACGCCGCTTCGACCGCATCTGCATACAGCGCGTAGACGCCCGCCGCGTTGAACGCCGTCATCGTCCAGGCGCCCTGGTCTTCAGGGTCGCGGCGGAATTCCTTGTAGCCGAAGCTGCCATCGGCTCTCACGAAAAAATCGACGCAGCGATCGGCGACTTCGTTGTTCACACTGTTCACGACGCGATCCTTCGACATGCGGCGACTGTAGCCGCGCAACTTTCTCGGCGGCAAGATGTCGATCGGCGGCGACCTCGTTCGTCGTCTCGATGAAGCCAACACAGCAGGAGACCCCATGACCAAACTCATCGTCAGATGCTTCGGCCTTTCCATCGACGGCTTCGGCGCCGGTCCGAACCAGAGCCTGGACAACCCGCTCGGCGTCGGCGGGCCGGGGTTGATGGAATGGGTGTTCCCGACGCGCACCTTCCAGCAGATGCACGGCGGCGGCGGTGGCGATGGCGGTGGTAGTAGGGGCCCGGACGACGACTTCGCGGCCCGCGGCTTCGTCAACCTCGGCGCGTGGATCCTGGGTCGCAACATGTTCGGCCCGGTGCGCGGCCCGTGGCCCGATGACGAGTGGAAAGGCTGGTGGGGCACGAACCCGCCGTACCACGTACCGGTGTTCGTGCTGACACACCATGCGCGCGAACCGCTGGTGATGGAGGGTGGCACGACCTTCCACTTCGTCGCCGATGGCATCGAGGCGGCGCTGGCGCGTGCGCGCGAGGCCGCGCAGGGAAAAGACGTGCGGGTGGGCGGCGGTGCCGCGACCATCCGCCAGTACCTGCGCGCCGGCCTGATCGATGAGCTGCACATCGCTCAATCGCCGGTGCTGCTCGGCTCCGGCGAGCCGCTGTTCACCGGCATCGACCTGCTCGCGCTCGGCTACCAGGTCACCGAGCGTGTCACCACGGAACACGCCACGCACCTGGTGTTGACGAAGCAATCTCCGAAGCAATAACCAAGGAGCACGACATGACCTCACTCCGACCCGCCACCGAACTGGCCGCCGCTGTCAGCAAGCCCTACCCGAACGACAGCGCCGAGTACCGCCAAGCCCGCACAGCGCTGCTGGCGGAAGAGATCGAACTGCGGCGCCACATCGAGCGAGTGGCGGCGCAGCGCCGTGCCTTGCCGCTGGGCGGCGAGCCGCCCGACTACCGCTTCGAGGACGAGAACGGCAAGATGCTGGCGCTCTCCGACCTGTTCGGCGCGCACGATACGCTGGTCACCTACTTCTGGATGTACGGCCCGCAGCGCGAGCGGCCCTGCCCGATGTGCACCGCCTTCCTGGGCGCACTCGACGTGCCGGTACGCGACATCTCGCAGCGTGTGGCCTTCGCCGTGCTCGGCCGCTCACCGGTCCCACGGCAACTGACCTTCGCGCGCGAGCGCGGCTGGCGCAACCTGACCTTCTACCAGACGGTAGGTGACGACTTCGCACGCGACTACCGCGGGCTCTCACCCGAAGGCGACGAGTGGCCATCGCTAGACGTGTGGGTGAAGCGAGATGGCAAGGTCCACCACTTCTGGGCCTCCGAACTCGGCGGCACGGAAGACCCGGGCCAAGACCCGCGCGGCGCGCCCGACCCCACGCCGCTGTGGAACATCCTCGATCTCACCCCGGCCGGGCGTGGCACCGATTGGTATCCGAAGCTGGACTATCAGGGCTGACGCTCAGCCACTCTTCAGCCCCTTCGTCAGCCCTTCTTCGTCGCCGCGCTGGCGATCTTGCGCGCCATGCTCCAGCGGTGCACTTCGCTCGGGCCGTCGTAGATGCGGAAGGCGCGCATGTCCATGAAGATGCGCATCACCACCGTGTCGGCGGTGACGCCCTGGCCGCCGAGGATCTGCACGCAGCGGTCGACCACGCGCCATTCGGCTTCGGAGCAGGCCACCTTGGCGCGGCTCGATTCGAAGTTGCCACGGTCGCCCTGGTCGAGCAGCCAGGCGGTGTGCCAGATGTGCAGGCGCGCGGTGTGCAGGTCGATGTCGTTGTCGGCCAGCATGAAGCCCACGCCTTCGTGCTCGGCGAGCGTCTTGCCGAAGGCATTGCGGTGGCTGGCGTAATCGGTGGCCACATCGTGCGCGCGGCGTGCCTGGCCGAGCCAGCGCATGCAGTGCGTGAGCCGCGCCGGCGCGAGGCGGATCTGCGCGTAGCGAAAGCCCTTGCCGACCTCGCCCAGCACATCGCTCGCCGGGATGCGCACGTTCTCGAATTCGAGCACCGCATGGCCGCCGGTGAAGCAGCGGTCCATCGCATCCATCAGCCGCGCGATGCGGATGCCGGGGCGGTCCATGTCGGTGAGGAACATGGTCGCCGAGCCGTCTTCCATGCGCGCCATCACGATCGCGTAGGTGGCGCCTTCGGCCCCGGTGATGAACCACTTGGTGCCGTTGAGGATGTAGTCGTCGCCATCGCGAACAGCCGTGGTGCGCAGCATCGAAGGGTCGGCCCCGGCGCCCGGCGCGGGCTCGGTCATCGCAAAGCAGGAGCGCGTGCGGCCGGCCACTTGCGGCAGCAGCCAGCGCTCCTTGTGCGCCTCGGTGGCCACGGCTTCCATCAGGTGGATGTTGCCTTCGTCGGGCGCGTGGATGTTGAGCGCGGTCGGCCCCAGGTGCGAGTAGCCGGCCTCTTCGAACACGATGGCCTTGGCCACATGGCTCAGCCCCAGGCCGCCGGCCTCGCGCGAGGCATGCGGCGTGAGCAGCCCGGCCGCGCGCGCCAGTTCCACCAGATCGCGCCGAAGCTCTTCGCTCGGGCCGTGCGAGCTTTGGCGCGGATCGTCCTCCATCGGGATGATCTGCTCGGCGATGAAGCGGCGCGTGCGCTCGCGCAGCTCGATGAGTTCGGGGGAAAGGGAAAAGTCCATTTGTCTTGTCTCAAAGAATGCCGGCCTGCCGCGCCTGCTCGGTCAACTCGGCGCGGAAGTTCGGGTGGGCGATGGCAATGAGTTCGCGGGCGCGCTGCTTGGCCGATTTGCCGCGCAGTTGCGCCACGCCGTGTTCGGTGACGACGTAGTTGATGTCGTTCTTGCTGGTGCTCACGTGCGTGCCGGGCGAGAGTACCGGCACGATGCGCGAGATGCTGTCGTTCTTGGCCGTGGACGGCAGCACGATGAAGGCCTTGCCGCCGCGCGAGCGGTTGGCCGCGCGGACGAAGTCCGACTGCCCGCCGGTGCCCGAGTAGGGCGCGCAGCCCAGGCTCTCCGAGCCGCACTGGCCGAGCAGGTCGATCTGCAGCGTGGCGTTGATGGCGACGAGCTTGTCGTTCTGGCCAGCCAGCGCCGGGTCGTTGGTGAAGTCGACCGGGTGCATCTCCAGCCCCGGGTTGCGGTCCATGAAGCGGTAGAGTTTGCTGGAACCGAGCGCGAAGGTCGCGATCATCTTGCCCGGCAGGTAGTTCTTGCGCCGGTTGGTGACGGCGCCCGCTTCCACCAGCGTCAAGATGCCGTCGCCGATCATCTCGGTGTGGATGCCCAGGTCGCGCTTGGAGGTGAGCTGCATGACCACTGCATCGGGGATGCCGCCGTAGCCGATCTGCAGCGTCGAGCCATCTTCGATCAGGTCGGCCACCGACTTGCCGATGGCCTCCTGCACCGGCCCGATCTTGGGCAGGCCGACTTCGAGCACCGGCTCGCTGCTCTCCACGAAGGCCGTCACCTGCGAGATGTGCACATGGTTGTTGCCGAAGGCGTACGGCACGTTCGGGTTGACCTCGAGCACCACGGCGCGGGCCTTGGCGATGGCCGCCATGGTGTAGTCGGCGCCAAGGCTGATCGAGAAGTAGCCGTGCGCGTCCATGGCCGAGGCCATCGCGAAGACCACGTCGGCGGCGATCTGCCCGCGGTTGATCTGCGCGGGAATCTCGGAGAAGTAGTTCGGGATGAAATCGACCCAACCGGCTTGCCCGCCGGCCCGCGTGGCGCCGCCGTAGAAGAAGGCCACGTGCCGGACGTGGTCCACGGTCTCGGGATCGAGGTAGGCGTACTTGCGCATCGCCAGGATCTGCCCGACCTTCACGTCATGAAAGTCGCGCCGCTGCTCCGAGAGCGCCGCCAGCAGGCTGGGCGGCTCGCCCACACCCGTCGGCACGATGATGAAATCGCCATCGCGCACATGGCGCATGGCCTCGGCGGGCGTGGTTCGCTTTTGCTGGTACAGCGCGGGGATGGTCATGCTCTTGCTCCTGTTCGCGCACTGTGGGTGCGTCGTCGTGAATCGCTCGCCGGTTCTCGCCGCGGTGCGGCGGCGGGTCGGGGGCGGGCGAATGGTGGCATTCTGGCGCAGGTGGCTTGGATGGAGCTGACGGGCAGAAGATTGGCTTATGCCCGCGATGTTCCTGGCTGGTTTGGCGGTTCGCATCGCGCTATCGTGGGAGCCTGAGAAACAGGCTGCAACGCGTTCGGAGGTTTGCCGCAGCGGTCGTGGGATACGCTTGGTCGAGGGCAGGTGTCGTGAACTTCCGATGACGACCCTGAGTTGCCGCTCGGCCCCTCGACCTAGCATGCCTGGGAGCGGTCACTCAACGTCGACATGAGCGGCCGTCGCGGGCATGCGAGGCCTGCCGGAGGCTGCCCGCTCGATGGAAGGATTGCCCGTGCCGTCTGACGTATCGCATCATCCGCCCATCATCTGCCGACGCAGGCTCATGGGGTGAGATTGCCGCGAGGGATCAGGCCGGCTTCGGCTTGGTCTTCTTTGGCCGCACGAAAATCGGCGAAATCTGTTTCTGCCGGACCATTGCGAAGCTGTCGAACGCCCCGCGCAGCTGGAAGACTTCCACTGGCCGCTTCGGTGGAGGCACCAGGGCCGCGAAGTCGTTTACCGTTTCCTTGCACCGTGCGCCCAAGATGACCTCGCAAAGCTGGATGTACGGCTCGAAGTTCAGGTAGTAGAGCCCGTCCTCCGCGTCGCGCTCATCCAGCTTGGCAAATAGACGCCATTCGCGCTCGTACTCCCAGTCCTTGAACTTCGTCGTCAGCAGCAGTGCAAGCTGATCTTCGGTCATCAGGTTCTTTGGCCCGAGGTTGTCGAATAGGCCCTTGACCCGCTCCGGCTCGTACTTCACCTGCGACGGCATGCGCATTTCAGTGTCCACGACGAAGTCGAAGCCGAGGCACACGCCGTGGTGTTTATGTCCGTAGTGTGCCCACATGACCGGGCTGTCGTACGACGTGCCCGTACAAAGAATGCCGATATTCTTGTGCCAGTGTTCGTGCAGCACCTTCGCAACCTTGCGGGCCTGCTTCTCTCCGATGCAGGCCCCAATAAATTCGCCTCGTCGGGACTATTTGTGGGC
>JAMFRW010000124.1 GCA_026224975.1 Rhodoferax sp.
ATATTGAGCCAGGACGAACTGGTTGGCGTGAAGTGAACACGGAAACGAGGATGCTTGTCCAGCCAGGCCAGAACCTCGGGGTGTTTGTGGGTGGCGTAGTTGTCCACGATGAGGTGCAACTGCTTGGACCTGGGTGTGCTGCGATCAATCGTCTCGAGAAATCGCAGCCACTCCTGATGACGATGCAGTTGATCCGTCATGGACAGCACTTTGCCGGTGAGCACGTTGAGCGCGGCGAACAGCGTCGTCACTGCGTTGCACTTGTAGTCGTGGGTCATCGTCGCGCAGCGTCCGCGTCCCTGCTTCAGAGGCAGACCAGGCTGCGTGCGGTCGGGCGTCTGGATCTGCGTCTTCTCGTCGCAGCTGAGCACCAACGCGTGCTCGCGAGGATCGAGGTAGAGGCCGACCATGTCCTCGAGTTTCTCGATGAAGTGGGGGCCGTTGGAAAGCTTGAAGGTCTTGATGCGGTGCGGCTTCAAGCCGTGGTCGCGCCAGATGCGTGCCACGGCGGTCGCATTGGTGCCCAGGTGCGCGGCCAGCGTTCGCGTGCTCCAGTGAGTCGCGCCTTCGGGGGTCTCGTGGAGCGTCACGCGGATCACCTCTTCCACGCTGGCCGGCTCACGCGCCGTGCGCGGGCGACCCGGGCGCGTGGCATCCTTCAACAAGCCATCGACACCCGATTGCAGAAAGCGCGCACGCCAGCGCGCTGCGACTCGGCGCTCGGTATCGAGCGTATCGGCGATCTCCTTGTCGGAGACGCCGACAGCCGCCAGCAGCACGATGCGCGCGCGAAGTTGAACCCGCGCCTCCACGCGCTTGCGATTGGACAATTCGCGCAGGCGCTGATCATCGTCGGCGCTGAGCAGGACGGGCTTGGCAACTCTCATGGCTACAACCTCCATCGTTGTTGGAGATTGAGCTGCCAGTTAAGTTCCTTTGTTTATGACGCACTACACTGGGTTGCCTCCCGTGCCCGAGATGGTCAAGGCGAATCTTCCGCAACTCACGGTCGCCGCGCGGGAAATATCGACGCGACTCGTTGCACTGTAGTGCTGAACTTTCCCGCCCGCCGCTTCCAGCAGGTCGCTACGGAGTTGTCCCCGGTGCCTGGACGCTGGGAGCACATCATGGAATCCAACATCGAAGCAGCACATCCCGAGCCGTGGAACAAGGGGAGGGGCATCTGGGCGCTCCGTGTGCGCCTTCAGATGGGAAGCCCGGTACGCCAACTCGCGGTCTTCAACCTGGGCATCGACCGACCGCCCAGCCTGCACAGCGTGCTGCCAAATCATGAACCTCCGGCAGAGGTGGGCGGTGCGGGGAGCGCCATGAACGCGACGGCCCCGGCTACCAGTAGCCCGGCAATCGCCGCGAGCGTCGCGACAAAGGGGTCCAGACCGAGCACCAGTGCGCATGAAGCGACCCATCCGGTGAACCACTGCATGGCTGCGACGCCGAGGAACATGGCCATCGTGAGCAGCGAGAGCGCGCGGCCAGTCATCGAGGCAGGATAGGCTGCGCGCACATCGGCGTATTGCAGGACCATGTAGCCCGAGAGAAGACCGAATAGCGTGGACAGGGCCACATCGGACGTAGCACCCAGGTTCGACGCCATCGACCCGAGAAGCGTTGCGCAAGCGAGCGTGCCTCCCACCAGCCAGCGCCGTCGCGTTTTAGGCCCCGGATCGATGCGACCGAAGAGCGGAGGCCCGACCATCGCCATCAGCGAGATCGCAAACGCCACGTGTCCCACCTGGACCAGCGAGAAGCCGTGCCGAGCGATGAGCAAGGGCCCCAGCCACAGCCCACGCACCGTGATGAAGGAGGCGTAACTCACAGCCGCGAGCGCCATCAGGCCAGCCGTGTGCGGCACCGTGAGGAGTGCGCCAAAGCGCCGCATGGCCGTACCCATCGACTCCTTTTCTACGGACGACGGTATGGCCTGTGTAGGTTCGGCCACCCACCACCAGACCGCCGCCCAAGCCGCGACCGAACAAACGGCCAACACCCCGAACCCGGCACGCCACGACATTGCATTGATGAGCCAGGCGAAAGGGCTGCCTGTGGCCAGCATGCCGATCCCCCCCAGCCCGAGCACAAGACCGGAAATCGCCGCAAAGCGCTCCGTCGGGTATTGGCGCGCGACGAACACCGTGCAGACCAGGAAGGCCGGTGCGCAGCCAATGCCGATCAGTGCCTGGCCCAGCACCAGCCATTCGAAGCGATGGGCGTACGCCGCCATCAGGGAGCCCGCCACCGCGAGCGGGAACGCGGTCAGCACGGTGCGTCGGATGCCGTGCAGGTCGATGCCGATGCCGACGAAGATCTGCATCGCACCGAAGGCGAAGTGAAAGGCGCCGGCGAACGCGCCAAGCGCTTGCGGGGTGGCAGCGAACTCGGTTTGAAGCTGCGGTGCCATGAGAGCTGCGACCGTGCGGTAAGCCTGGCTCAGTGCAAAGCAGCTCGTCAAGGCCATCAGCATGACGATGCGAGGCGTTGGGCGCAGCGCGGCGCCGATGGGGGTGGACGTGGGCATCATCGACTCTTCTACCACCTTGGTGACGAAGGCGCCGCGACAACGCGCATTGGGACACCGGACGCCTGTAGCCGCCGATGTCCAGGCAGGCCGAACGCATCACGCGGCATGGCACGGCCACATGGCTGCCTGCTCTCCTCCACCGCGGTCGCGGTGCGTGGGCCTGCGTCGAGCGCAGCGATCGCTTCCTACTCATCGGGAGAAATCCGGAAGTGGGCAACTACGCGTGGTTGATACTTGTGCATAGGACTCGCAGGCCCCAGTTCGCGGCCCTCTCGAGCAGTCGCTGGATCGCCGTCCCTCAGCGGACGCGATCTTCGTTGCCCGCTTGTCCATGAGTGGCCGCTCCATGGGTGCAGCTGCCGGCCGCCCGATAGGACGACGAATGACCTGCCAAGGGTTCGACGGCGATCGCCGTGGCGACGAAGTTGTCCACGTCCGATGACATTGAGACCGCCCGGCCATTGGTCTCCCGCAAAGTCGGCGCGGCGCTCTTGATGATCCAGCAGACCACCATCACTTCCGCAGCCTGGTTTGCCGGTGGGCTGGGGATCAGCCCGGCCCGGCTTGCCGCAGGCTGTTGCCAAGCGCCGTCTTGCGCACGATGACGGCGAAGGACTGCACCGGTGCCGCCTTTTCCACGTCGAGCCGACTCAGGATGCCCGGCGTGCGGATCGGCGTGGGGCTCTCGAGCGGAATCATCTTCAGCCCGGTCATTGCGGCCGGCACTGCGTTGATAGCGACGATCGCTCCGATCTGCGTGCGCAGAACCAGCCCGAGCATCGGCGCAATCGTCGACATTTCGGCGACGACCAGTGGTTCGGCACCGCTGGCCTTGAAGCACTCTTCGAGCAGTGCGCGCGTCGAAAAGTAGTCTGGCATCAGCACAAGCCGCTGCCGGTGCAGCTCCACCATGCGAATGCGCTTGCGTCCGGCGAGCGGGTGCGCGTCGGAGACGACCAGGACCATCTCCTCGTTGTAGAGCGGCTCGAACCAGAGGTCGCTTGGCTCGCTCGGGCGGTAGGCTATGCCGATGTCGAGCTCGCCGGCGCGCAGCTTCGCGCCGATCTGGTCAGCCGAAAGCTCCTCGATGCGGACCTGCACGGTCGGGTGACGTTCGAGAAACCTCGCCACGCACTCCGGAATCAGGCCGATGTTGAAGGTGTGCGTTGCGCCGATGCGCACGCGCCCCGTCAGCCCGCCGGCACCGGGCTTGAGCATTGCAATGCCGTGATCGACTTCCTTCAGAGCGCGGGTCGCGAACGCCAGAAACAGTTCTCCGGCTTCGGTCGTCACGACCTTTTTGCCGATGCGGTCGAACAGTGCTTGCCCCACTTCTTCTTCGAGCTGGCGGATCTGGTGCGAAAGCGTCGACTGCGTCACGTGTACGCGGTCGGCAGCCTTCGTGAAGCTGAGGTACTCAGCCAGCGCCACGAAGTAGCGCAGATGTCTCAGCTCCATGGAAACCCCTTTGTCGAATCGATGCCATCGATCATATCGATGGGAATTGATCACTTGCGCGTGGCGCGACAGGCGCCGTATCGTCCGGCGCACAGAACCACGGTGGGCCGAAGCTGCGAGCGAAAACGCCGCAGCCGGGCGACGCCGGGCACCCGGAGACAACGCATGCGCCATCTCGGCGATCACCGACACCATCAATCGTGCGGCTGCAACGCAGCAGCGGCCGCGGGCGGCCGGCGCGGCTTTCTGCAATCGTTTGCCGCGCTCGGCGCTGGCGCGGCGTTGCCCGCCTGCTCGACACCGAACGCGGCCGACGCCGGCACGACATGGATCGACACCCACCATCACTTCTACCCGCCGGAAATCCAGAAGGCCGGGCTCGAATGGGAAGACAAGCGCGGCATCCCGCACTTCACGCAGCAGGTCGGCTGGTCGGTGCAGGGCGCGCTGGCCGACATGGATGCGGCGGGAGTGCGCACGGCGAACCTCTCGATCGCGTCGACACCCGGGATCTGGTTCGAGTGGGCCGCCCCCGAGGTCGCGCGCATCGTGCGCAGTTGCAACGATGACGCCGTCGTTTACTTCCATCCGCTGGTCGCGAGCTGTTGCGGGCGCCTGAGCGTCGGCACCTTTCCGGCCGTGCTCGAAGCGCCGCACGACACCACGCGCGCCGGCACCAACGTGCTGCTCTTGGGCACCTTCGCACGCTGCCGCGACATCCAGTGGCTGTTCTCGCACGGCGGCGGCGCAATACCGATGCTCGCCGGTCGCATCGACATCTTCCACGGCATCGCGAAGAACGTGGACCAGTTCGCGCCGAACGGCATCGAGGCCGAGTTCCAGCGCCTGTTCTACGACACCGCGAACGCAACGCACCCAGCCTCGATGGCCGCGCCGCGCGCACTCGGCCTGCCCGACGCGAGCCTGCGCGGGATCGAGCGCGGCAACGCGATGCGGCTGCTGCCAAAGCAGCAGCGCGCCTGAACTTCAGGAGACATCACCATGTCCGAATACAACCAGCAAAAGCTCACACAGGACGTGCTCGCCGCGTTCGCCGGCACGCCCGACCCTCGGCTGCGCGAGCTGATGACCGCGCTCGTCAAGCACATCCACGGGTTCGCGCGCGAGGTCGACCTGGAGCCGGACGAATGGCTCGCGGCGCTCAAGTTCCTCGATGCCATCGGACAGATTTCGACCGAGCGGCGACCCGAGTTCATTTTGCTGTCGGACACATTGGGGCTTTCGATGATGGTCGTCGCGCTGCAGCAGGCGCGCGCCAGCGGCGGCGCGAAAGGTGCGACACCGGCAACCGAGGCAACGGTGGAAGGCCCGTTTTACTGGGCCGGTGCGCCCGACCTCCCGCTCGGCGCCGACATCGGCGAAGGCGTGCCCGGCGAGCCGACCTTCTACATGGGCCGCGTCACCGACACCAACGGCCAGCCGTTGGCCGGCGCGCTGCTCGATGTGTGGTCGGGTGACGGCGAAGGCAAGTACGACGTGCAGCTCTCGCCCGAACCGGTCATGAAGGCACGCGGTCGCTTTCATACCGATGCCGAAGGCCGCTACTTCTTCTGGTCGATCCTGCCCGCCTACTACCCGATCCCCGACGACGGCCCGGTCGGCGACATGATGCGCGCGACCAACCGCAGCATCTACCGCCCCGGCCACATGCACATGCAGGTCTCGGCGCCCGGCCACGTGACGCTGACGACGCACATCTTCGTCGCGGGCAGCCCGTACATCGATCAAGACGCCGTCTTCGGCAAGCGCGACAGCCTCGTCGTCGACTTCGACCACCACCCGCCCGGCAAGGCGCCCGACAGCCGCGAGATGGGCAAGCCCTACCACTCGGCGAGCTACGACTTCCGCCTCGCCCCGACACCCGCCTGAAAGAGTCCCATGAAGATCGGCAAAGCCACCATCCCGCGCACTTCCATCTGCACCTCCGACGAACACACGATCGTCGTGCGCGGCCGTGACCTCTCGAAAGACCTGATCGGCAAGGTCTCGTTCATCGAGCACTTCTTCCTGCTGTTGACGGGCCAACCGCCGAGCGCCGGTGAAGCCGCGGTGCTCAACGCCACGCTAGTCGCGATCGCCGAACACGGCCTCGTGCCCAGCGTGCAGGCCGCGCGCATGACCTTCGCGGCGGCGCCGGACGCGATGCAGGGCGCGGTCGCGGCGGGCATCCTGGGCTGCGGCTCGGTCGTGCTCGGCTCGTCGGAAACAGCCGGCCGCATGTATGCCGAGATCGACGCAAAAGTGCAGGGCGGCGTCGCGTTGAACGAGGCTGCGCTCGCGGTGATGCAGGCATGGCGCGCCGCCGGCAAATCGATCCCCGGCTACGGCCACCCGCTGCACAAGGAGCGCGACGAGCGCGTCGGCGCGCTGTTCGATGTGGCGCGCAACGCCGGCACCGACCTGCGCTTCATCGCGATCGCCGAGGCGGTCGAGGCGCAGACGCCGGCCGTGCTACAGCGTGACTTGAAGCTGAACGTGTCGGGCGCGATCCCCGCGGTGCTGCTCGGCGCCGGCTTCCCGGTGCAGGCGCTGAAGGGGGTGCCGATCCTCGCGCGCACCGCAGGCCTGATCGCGCACCTGTACGAGGAGATCAACGACCCGATCGGCTTCGCGCTCTCGTACCAGGCGACGCGCGAGATGGTCTACGAGGGCGATGTGCCCGCAGGCTTCGGCGCACACGCATGATCAAGGTCTTGCAAGGCCTGAAGGTCGTCGAACAGGGCACGTTCATCACCGGCCCGGCCGCAGGCATGCTGCTCGGCGATCTCGGCGCCGACGTGATCAAGGTCGAACAGCCCCTCACCGGTGACCCGTTCCGCGCGTTCAAGGGCGGCCTGTACAGCCCGCACTACCAGACCTACAACCGCAACAAGCGCAGCATCACGCTCGACACGAAGCTGGCCGAAGACCGCACGGTCTTCGATGCGCTGATCGCCGAGGCCGATGTCTACATCCAGAACTTCCGTCCCGGGGTCGCCGACAAGCTCGGCGCCGGCG
>JAMFRW010000125.1 GCA_026224975.1 Rhodoferax sp.
GCGCAACTGGCCGCCGCGCAAGTCGTGCTGTTCGACGCCCTGACCGACCCGGCGCTGCGCAGGCTGGCACCGAACGCGCGCTGGGTCGATGTCGGCAAGCGCGGCTTTGCCGACAGCACCGGCCAGGCGACGATCAACGCGCTGCTCGTCAAGCACGCCGGTGAAGTCGCCCTCGTCGCCCGGCTCAAGGGCGGTGACCCGAGCGTCTTCGGCCGGCTCGAAGAGGAGCTCGAAGCGCTGGCCGCAGCCGGCATAGCCTGCGATGTGGTTCCCGGCGTCACGGCTGCGCTCGCCGCCGCCGCTGCCAGCCAACGCCCGCTCACCCGCCGCGGCACCGGCCGGAGCCTGAGCCTGGCCACGGCGATGACACGCGAAGGCAGCGTGCACGCCACGCGCACCGCCGACACCGAGGTCTACTACATGGCCGGCAAGCAGCTCGCCGCGCTCTCGCGCCGTCTTCTCGGCACCGGCTGGCCGGCCGACACGCCAGCGAGCGTGGTTTCTCGCGCGGGCTGGCCCGATCAACTGCACACCGATCACACGGTGGCTGATCTCGGTGGCGCGGCCATGCTGCACGCTGGCCGGCCCAGCGTGGTGACCATCGGTGCCGGCGCCGGGCCCCTGCCGCAGCCGGGCAACCCACAAGCTTCCATGCACCTCGCCGATGCATCCGCGGCACACGCTCAGGATTCATCGCCTTAAAATCGCTTCACTGCCAGGGGTTTTCCGGCCGGTCTTGCCGACGCACCAGGCGCCCTACTCGCCCGGACCTGTGCCCGGCACAACCCGTCGGCGATGAAACCGCCCTGGCCCCGCTTCACCTAAAAACCAACGAGCCTCACGCCATGACCCACGTCGTTCTCGAATCGTGCATCCGCTGCAAGTACACCGACTGCGTCGACGTTTGCCCGGTCGATTGCTTCCGCGAAGGCCCGAACTTCCTCACCATCGACCCCGATGAATGCATCGACTGCGCCGTCTGCATCCCCGAGTGCCCGGTGAACGCCATCGTGCCGGAGGAAGACGTGCCCGGCGACCAGCAGCACATGATCAAGCTCAACGCCGACCTGGCGAAAAATTGGCCCAGCATCACCAAGCGCAAGGCGCCGCAGCCCGACGCGGACGACTGGAAAGACCGCACCGGCAAGCTCGACGAACTGATCCGCTGATCTGCCGATTCGACGATCCACCGACCCATGCAGCCAGCGCCGCCGGCCGAGCCTGATGCGAGCATCGAAACCGACGCGCTGATCATCGGCGCCGGCCCGGCGGGCCTCTTCCAGGTGTTCGAACTCGGCCTGCTGGAAATCAAGGCGCATGTGGTCGATTCGCTGCCCTTCGTCGGCGGCCAGTGCGTCGAGCTCTACGCCGACAAACCCATCTACGACATCCCCGGCGTGCCTGTGTGCACCGGCCGGGAGCTGATCTCGCAACTGCAGCAGCAGATCGCGCCGATGGCCGCGGTGTTCCACCTGGCGCAGGAAGTGAGCGCGGTTCAGACGGTGGCCGATGGCCGCTTTGCCGTCGAGACTTCCGCCGGCATACGCTTCATCGCCAAAGCCATCTTCGTCGCGGGCGGCGTGGGCTCGTTCCAGCCGCGCACGATCAAGGTCGATGGGCTCTCTGCATATCTGGGCACGCAGCTCTTTCACCGCGTCGACGATCCGGCTCGGTTCGCGGGCCAGCACTTGGTCATCGTCGGTGACGACGATCCTGCCCTGCAAGCGGCTGTCGACTTTGCGCGGCTCGGTAGCCCGTATCGCGC
>JAMFRW010000126.1 GCA_026224975.1 Rhodoferax sp.
ATCTCGCGCTCGTAGTCGATGTGGGTGAAGCGCCAGAGTTCTTCCGGCTGCAGGTGGCGCGGGGAGAAGAGGCGGTTGTAGCTGGCATCGTGCGAGAGGCCGTTGACGAATGCGGTTTCGATCGCCAGGTCGTCCGGCCGGATCGGGCGGATGGTCACCCGCGTGCCGTCAGGCAACTGCCAGGATTCGATCAGGTGATCGAACTCGCCGTGCGTGTGTGCCGTGACCATGATGGTTTCGTGCAGCGATCAGCCGCGCCGCGCCTCGTAAGCCTTGAGGTGCGTGTAGACGGTTTCCAGCATGGAGGGCGACACGCCCTCGGCCGCATCGGCCGGGCGGCGGCAAAGCAGGTCGCCCACAATGTGATCCGCTTCGATGCGGGCGTTGCGTTCGATGTCGCGCAGCATCGAGGCGGTGGTGGGCGCGCCGGCTGCCGTCAGCATGGGGCGGATCTGTGCGAGGAACGGCGCGCGCGGTGCGTGGTCGTGGCTCGCAGCGATGGCGCTGCATTCGTCGAGCAGGCGCAGCACCAGCCGCTCACCGCCGGGTGCGGCCACGATGGCGCCGATGGCCGCGCGCATCAGGCAGGTGGCGCCGGCGAGCGTCGTGAGGAATATCCATTTTTCCCACATCTCCTGCACGATCTGCTCACTGGGCAGTGCGTCGAAGCCTGCGCCGCCCAACGCCGCTTGCACAACCGCCATGCGCGTGTCGCCCGGCATGCGTGATCCATAGGAAAGGGATTGAACCGGGTTGAGTTGCTTGACCACGCCGGCATCGTCCAGCGTCACCGAGATGACGCACTTGCCACCCAGCACGCGCTCGGCACCGAAGCGCGCGTCGAGCACGTCCAGGTGCCGCATGCCGTTGAGCAGCGGCAGGATCAGCGTCTGCGGGCCGACGGCGGGCGCGAAGGATTCAATCGCGCCCGCGAGGTCGTAAGCCTTGCAGCTCAGCAGGATCAGGTCGAACGGGTCGCGCAGGTTCTCGGCGAGAACAACGGGCGGGTGGGGCAGGGTGAGTTTGCCGTGCGGGCTCTCGATCACCAGGCCGGATTCCGCCAGTTGCCCCGCGCGGCGCGGGCGCACGAGGAAGGTCACGTCGCGCCCGGCCTGCAGCAGCCTGCCGCCGAAATAGCCACCGATCGCGCCAGCACCGATCACGAGAATGCGCATGGTCTTGTCCTTGGAAAGTGGTGGGCCGGCGCATTGCAAGCGCTGGCGGATGATGGCGGTTTCAGGTCCGCCCGGTCAGCGGGTATTCCAGCCCGGGGCGAGGCGCCAGTTTGACGCGTGGAATCCACGGCACGGTGCTCAGGCAGGCGTAAGCGATCAGCGCCAGCACCAGCGCCCACAACAGACCTTGCAGCCCGCCGTTGACCGCATGCATGGCCGCAGCACCGGCGACGGCCACGACTGCCAACCGCGCCATCTGCGCGATCACCGACCAGCGCATGCGCCGCGCGCCTTGCGATGCGAAGTAGAGCGCCGCACCGAAGCCGTAGAGCCCATAGATCGGCGCGACGGTCTGCAGGTATTCGGCGCCGACGCGGACGGCCTCGGCGTCGTCGGTGAAGAGGTGCAGCCAGGCGCGCGGGAAGATCGCCGCGGCCAGGCCTACGGCCTCGGTCACGCCGGCCGCGACGAAGGCGCCGGTCCACGCGATCTGCCGCGCGCGCGCCAACTGGCCAGCGCCCACGTTCATGCCGATCATCGCGACCATGCCGGCGCTGATGCCGAAGACGATCGGAATCTGCAGATATTCGAGCCGGATGCCGAGGCCGAAGCCCGCCAGCGCCTGCGTGCCGAGCGGCGCCACCAGCGCCGTCGCCACCACCACGCACAGGTTGGAGGCGATGTTGTTGATCACCGCCAGCCCGCCCACGCCGAGGATCTCGGCGAACAGCCGGCCGCGCAGCCGATGGCGGAAGGTCAGGTGCAAGCCGCTGCGGCCGCTCATCAGCTTGGCCGCCAGCACCACGCTGCCCAGCAGGTAGTACAGCACCAGCGACAACCCCGCGCCGCCGATGCCCATCGCCGGGATCGGCCCGTAACCGAAGATCAGCACCGGCGAAAACACGAAGAGCAGCAGCGTGCCGCCCACCAGCACCACGGCGGGCAGCACCATGTTGCCGGTGCCGCGCAAGACGCTGGCCAGCGCGTTGAGCAGCCAGAGGAACACTGCGCCGCAGAAGATCACGTTCGAGTAAGCCAGCGCCGCATCGAGTGCCGCGCCACGCCCACCCATCGCGCTGTAGAGCGCCCGGCCGCCGAGGATGGTGCTCAGGCCGAAGAGCACGCCCGCCACCAGCGCGATCACCACCGCGTGCAACGCAAGCGCCTCGGCTTCTTCGTGACGGCCACCGCCTAGCGCGCGAGCGATGGCCGACGAGATCGCGCCGCCGATGCCGCCGGCCGACATCATCTGCATCAGCATCACCAGCGGGAACACGAGTGCCGCACCGGCCAGCGCATCGACGCCGAGCAGGCCCACGTAGTAACTCTCGAGGAAGTTCGCGGCAGCCTGCGCGAGCATCACGATCAGGTTGGGCACGGCCAACGCCAGCAGCGTGGCGAGCACCGGGCCGTGCAGCAGCAGGGCAGAGCGCCTGGCGGCGGCGGTCGACGCTGGAACTGCTGTGGCGGCAGACGAGGCCGCCGGCGAAAAAGAGGTCATGAAGCTGCTCCGGTGCTCGGCGCCAGTTTGGGGCGCGGGGATGTACCCACCTGCGCCCAAGGTGACAGTCATCTTAACGCCAAAGAATTATTATCGTCATGCTACGGACTTGCGTCCTTTGGCGCTGCTCTCGGCGCCAGGCTTCCATCACCGCTTGCCGCCACCCACCGCCACCCAACCACTGCCCGCCGCGCCATGACCACCACTCCGGAAACCCTCGCCGCCTCGTCCGCCGATCTGCATCCGTTCGACCAGGCGGTCGCCTTCGAACGCGCGCTCAGCCTGGAGGGCCGCGGCCTCACCGAGAGGGTCGGCGTGACCAGTGCGGCCTACGCCAACATGGTCGGCCCGTTCGGCGGCATCACCGCGGCGCAGTTGCTCTCGGGCGTGCTGAAGGCCGAGGAGCGGCGCGGCGTGCCGGTGTCCATCACCGTCAATTTCCTGGCGCCGATCGAAGACGGCGAGTTCCGCCTGGTCGTCACCCGCACGCGTGAGAACAAGAGCAGCCAGCACTGGATGGTCGAGCTGCGCCAGGGGGCAGAGCAGCAACTGCGCGCCAACGCCACGGTGATCACCGCCGTGCGCCGCGATGTGTGGAAGAGCACCGAGATCGTCATGCCCACCGCGCCCGCGCCGCAAGAGGTGCCCCGCGTGACGCGCAACGTGCCGCTGCGCTGGGTGGAGCGCTACGACTTTCGCTTCGTCGAAGGCACGGTGCCGTTCACGGGTGACCCGGCCGATTCGCCCAGCAGCCGCTCACTCGCCTGGGTGCGCGACGAGCCGCCGCGGCCTGTCGACTACGCCTCGCTGCTCGCGCTCAGCGACTCGTTCTTCCCGCGGATCTTCTTTCGCCGCGCGCAGCGCGTGCCCATCGGCACGGTGACGATGACGACCAACTTCCATTGCAGGGAAGAAGACCTCGCTGCCGTCGGCACCGGCCACGTGCTGGCGCTCGCGCAAGGCCAGGTGTTCTTCGGCGGCTTCTTCGAGCAGACGGCGCAGATGTGGAGCGAAGGCGGGCAGTGCCTGGCGACGTCGCATCAGCTCGTTTATTACCGCGAGTGAATGGCGACATCGACTGGAACACGTCAAGTGCGTCGAAGATCGATGAGATGGGTCGGATGGGCCTGGAGGCGGTTGGCGTGGGCGACTCCGTCCGTCGTGCCGCCAATGGATGCTCAAGTCCTCATTTCACGTACTGCCCGTTCCAAATTCGCCCGCACAATCACCCGATGAAACGGCGCAATCGTCGCAAGATAGAGACGTCCCAGTCTGTTGTGACAATGCACTACTGTGCCCGCGAGCAGCTCGCGTCCATTAGCCGCATCGGTGCGAAGTTGGATGGTGACGCGGAAGTCGAGATGCCGGTCATCGGCGCCGAGGACCAACTCCGTCGGGCTCTTTGACAGCAACGGCAAGTAGCCGATCACCGGCCCACGCTCCGCTCCGGCAATACCGACGGCGCGAGACGATTTGACGCCGAATGTCGCCATCACCACGTCGCGAACATGCGTGAGCGCACGAATCCATCCCGCCTGGTGCTCGAACGCGGTACGTGCCAGTACCTCCAAATCGTCGTTGGCTTTCGCTGGCAGTTGAATTGCAAAGGCATCCAGCAGGTCTGCGTCCGCGTAAAGCGGCACCAGCACACTGATGCCAGGCATGGGGACGGCGCGCGCTTTCGTCATGGGTCGAGGTACCGGGTGCGGGGAAGGGGCGTGGCAAGAACCGCGACATGCGCTACATTTCTCATAGCAAAGACAATGTACCTGATCTCCCTCTCAGCCGCTACTGTTTTGATAGCATCTTTGGAGCAAAAGACGTGGCCGACACACCTCTCCCTGGCAATCCGGTCCGTGGCTCCCGCACAGGCCAGCCCGTTATGGCCCTGTTCGATCTTCTCGGGCGCAACTGGACCATGAGAATCTTGTGGGAGTTGTGCCATGAAGGACCATGCACGTTCCGAGAATTGCAAGGTCGGTGTGAGTCCGTTTCCCCTGGTGTCCTCAACTCGCGTATCAAGGAACTCCGCGAGTCGCGACTCGTCGAGCTTGTTGCCGACGGCTACCAGCCGACACGCATGGGAAGGAGCTTGTTCGAAGTACTCCTCCCATTGGATCGGTGGTCGAAGCGCTGGGCGACTTCACTGGCGCGCGATCAGTTGCGATGAATTCTCCGCCTGATGTTTTCGAAATCGCAACTGCGCACTGAAGGCGCAAAGCGGCCATGAAACGCTTCGGCAAGCGCTTGGGTGAGGGGCGATCGAGCGCCCAACATCATGACGGGCCCTGCTTGAGATCGTGAGCGCTCGCCGCCGGAGCCTTGCAAAACCACAGCTCCAACCCGATCTTCCAGCCTCGACAGGAGAAGATGAATGGGCGCAACGGATGCATTCCTGCTGGACGCGTATTCGCGAACCGTCAGTGACGTGGTGGACCGCACCGGCCCCAGCGTCGCGGCTGTTCGCACCGCAGGGCCGGGCGGGCAGGGCAGTGGCAGCGGCTCGGGTTTTCTGTTCACACCCGACGGCTACCTGCTGACGAACTCACACGTGGTGCGCGCCGGCCAGCCGGCGTTGCCCGAGGGCAAGGCCAGGCTCAGCTACGGCGTGCTGCTGGGTGATGGGCGAGATTTCGTGGCCCGTTGGGTCGGTGACGATCCCGACACCGACCTGGCCGTGCTGCACATCGACGGCCTCTCGCGCGGCAGCTTGAGCCACGCGCCGCTCGGCACCACGGTGGGCTTGAAGCGCGGCGAGATCGCCATCGCCATCGGCAACCCGCTCGGCTTCGAGCACACGGTGACCTCGGGCATCGTGAGCGCGCTCGGCCGCAGCATGCGCACCAGCACCGGCCGCCTGATCCCCAACGTGATCCAGACCGACGCGGCGCTCAACCCCGGCAACTCCGGCGGCCCGCTGCTCAACGCGCGCGGCGAAGTGATCGGCGTCAACACCGCCATCATCCGCGGGGCGCAGTCGATCTGCTTCGCCGTCGCGATCGACACCGCCACGTGGGTGATCCCGCAACTGCTGCAACACGGCCGCGTGCGGCGCGGCCACCTGGGCGTGGGTGGCAGCACCGCGCCGTTGCATCGGCGCGTGGTGCTGGCATATGGCCTCACGCAGGAGAACGGCGTGCGCGTGCTCCAGGTCG
>JAMFRW010000127.1 GCA_026224975.1 Rhodoferax sp.
AAGGCCGAATCCGGGCCCGCATCGCTCGCCAGATCATCCGAGCGCAGCACATCGCCGATCAACTGATAGGCATGCCACGTCGACCGCGAGGCGGCATCCTCGCGCCAGTGCGCGCAGGCTTGTCCCACGGCGGTGGGTTCGAGCTCCCCGTCGACGAGCGCCGAGAGACGCTCCAGCGCCAGGGTTTGCGGGTCTGCCCGGTCAGTTGACATGTCCATCTCCATCGTTCGAAAGCATCATCGGCCACACGGCCCATCACGCACCAAGCTTTGTCTTTCCAAGCCGCGTCACCAGCGCTCACCGTCGCGCGTGTCCAACAGCGGCTTCAAGCGTTGCGCAATGGCCTCGCGCGCGCGGAAGATCCGGGAACGCACGGTGCCGATCGGGCAATTCATCATTTCGGCGATCTCTTCGTAGCTGAGACCTTCGATCTCGCGCAGCGTGATGGCTTGGCGCAGATCGTCTGACAAGGCTTCGATCGCAAAGTTCACCGCCGCTGCAATTTGCTTGCTCGCGAGCACCGCGTCAGGAGTTTCCCCGTCGGTCAGCTCGTTTTCGACCCGCGACGGCGAATCGTCGTCGTCCTCGCGCGAGGCCCGCGCCGACTCGGAGACGAGCGGATCGCGCTTGAGTTCCATCAGCGCCTTCTTGGCGGTGTTGACGGCGATGCGGTAGAGCCAGGTGTAGAAGGCGCTGTCGCCGCGAAACTGCGGGATCGCGCGGTAGGCGCGGATGAAGGTCTCCTGCGCGATGTCGGGCACCAGGTCGACGTCACGCACCATCCGGCCGATCAGCCGCTCGATGCGGCGCTGGTACTTGACCACCAGCATCTCGAAGGCCTTGACGTCGCCCTGCTTGACGCGCTCGACCAGCGGCGCGTCGGCATCCGGCGAGGTCATCATGCGGCGGCGGGCGTCATGGTTCGCCCCTCAAAACTCGGCGGGCGCATCGGCGGCGGCGTGGCGCGGCGCGTGCACGGCGCAGCGCAAGGCGTGCCATTGCGCTTCCAGACCGCTGCGCTGCGCGGGGAGCCAGAGCTGGCGCGGCGTGGTGGCGCGCTGGTTCGACGCCGAAACAGGCGCATCGGCAGTGAAGCGCAGCAGCATCCAACTGCCGAAGTCCAGTGCGACGGCGAGCGAACCGATCTGCGGCTCGTCGCCCCGGCTTTCTGCCGGTCCCAAATGCCAAGCCATTCCGTCCCACCGCAAGCTGGAAGCCTGCGACCGCGCCAAAGACGCGCCCAGCCCGAGCACCGCCATCACGCCGCAACCCGCGGCGATCAAGGTCCAGAGGCTCGGCGAGCGCGGCTGCAGCACCACCCAGCCGACGATGACCGCCGCGCCCAGCCCCGAGACGATGCGCACGGCGCCATGCCACACCCCGAAGCGCTGGAGCGTGACCTGAAAAGGGGGCGGTGTTCGCATCGAAGCCGACAAGCGGCCTCAGATGCGCTTGAAGACCAGCGTGCCGTTGGTGCCGCCGAAGCCGAAGTTGTTCTTCACCGCGTACTCCATCTTCATCTCGCGCGCCGTGTTGGCGCAGAAGTCCAGGTCGCACGCGGGATCCTGGTTGAAGATGTTGATCGTCGGCGGAACCACCTGGTTTTTCAGCGCGAGCACGGTGAACACCGATTCGATGCCCCCCGCGCCGCCCAGCAAGTGGCCGGTCATCGACTTGGTCGAGCTGACCACCATCGCCTTGGCATGGTCGCCGAAGGCCAGCTTGATGGCATTGGTCTCGTTGATGTCGCCCAGCGGCGTGCTGGTGCCGTGGGCATTGAGGTAGTGCACATCGGCGGCGTTGACGCCGGCGTTGCGCAGTGCGGCCCTCATCGACCGTTTGGGCCCATCGACGCTGGGGGCGGTCATGTGGAAGGCATCGGCGCCCATGCCGAAGCCGACCAGTTCGGCATAGATCTTGGCGCCGCGGCGCTTGGCGTGTTCGTACTCTTCGAGTACCAGCACGCCGGCACCTTCGCCGAGCACGAAGCCGTCGCGGTCACGGTCCCAGGGCCGCGAGGCGGTCTGGGGGTCGTCGTTGCGGGTCGACAAGGCACGAGCGGCTGCGAAGCCGCCCAGGCCGAGCGGCGACACCGTGGCCTCCGAACCGCCGGCGATCATCACATCGGCATCACCGTATTCGATCAGCCGGCCGGCCTCGCCGATGCTGTGCAGCCCGGTGGTGCAGGCCGTGGCGATCGAGAGGTTCGGGCCTTGAAAGCCGTAGGTGATCGACACATGGCCGGAGATCATGTTGACGATCGACGCCGGCACGAAGAACGGCGTGATGCGGCGCGGGCCGCGGTTGACCAGCTCCGCGTGGGTGGCTTCGATCAGCGGCAAGCCGCCGATGCCCGAGCCCACGAGCACGCCGATGCGCTCGGCCTGCTCTTCCGACAACTCGTCGTTGGTCGGCAGGCCGGCATCGCGCACCGCCTGTATCGACGCGGCGAGGCCGTAATGGATGAACGTGTCCATGTGCCGGGCGTCTTTGGCGGGGAAGTAATCCTCCACCTTGAAGCCCTTCACCTCGCCCGCGAAATGGCAGGCGAAGTTCGACGCGTCGAACTTGGTGACGTTGGCAATGCCGGAACGACCGGCCACGATGTTGGCCCAGCCCTCATCCACCGTGTTGCCCACGGGGCTGATCAGGCCGAGCCCGGTCACGACAACACGGCGTCGGGTCATGCGTTGGGGCTTTTAGAAAAGTGAGTTCGAATCACGCGAGGGCTCAAGCGGCCTTCTGGTGCTTCACGGCGTAGTCGATCGCCAACTGCACGGTGGTGATCTTCTCCGCCTCTTCGTCCGGGATTTCGATGCCGAACTCGTCTTCGAGGGCCATCACCAGTTCCACGGTGTCCAGCGAATCGGCGCCGAGGTCGGCGACGAAAGCCTTGTCGTTCACAACGTCGGCTTCAGGGACGCCAAGTTGTTCGGCAATGATTTTTTTGACACGTGCTTCGATATCGCTCATGACTCCTCCGGGAGTGTTTATAGAAACAGCCCGAGATTCTACGGCCTGCAACCCCCTCTTCTGGGCGGGCTGGCAATGGCCGTAAACCGGTCGGGCACATCCGGTTGTGAGGGTCGAAAACCGTGTGGTCTCCGATCCGGTCAATTCATGAACATGCCGCCGTTCACATGGAGTTCGGTGCCGGTGATGTAGCCGGCTTGCGGCGAGGCGAGAAAGGCCACGGCATGCGCGATGTCGCTCGCATGGCCGAGCCTGCCGAGCGGAATCTGCGCCATCAGCGCGGTGGTTTGCGCTTCGCTCAGCGACTTGGTCATGTCGGTTTCGATGAAGCCCGGCGCAATGCAGTTCACCGTGATGCCGCGGCTGCCAAGCTCGCGCGCCAGCGAGCGCGTCATGCCCGCCACGCCGGCCTTGGCCGCCGCGTAGTTGGCCTGGCCCGCGTTGCCGCTCGCGCCGACCACCGAGGTGATGTTGACGATGCGGCCGTAGCGCTGCTTCATCATCGTGCGCATCACCGCGCGACTGGTGCGAAAGACGGCCTTGAGGTTGGTGTCGAGCACGGCATCCCAGTCGTCGTCCTTCATGCGCATCGCGAGCGTGTCGCGCGTGATGCCGGCGTTGTTGACGAGCACCTGCAAGCCACCATGTTCCTTGACGATCGCATCGATCGCTGCCTCGACACCGGGCCCGTCGTTGACGTTCAGGCACAGGCCGCGCGAGCCGGCGAAAGCGGCCAGTGCTTCGCTGATAGTGGCCGCGCCGGCATCCGTGGTCGCGGTGCCGATGACCTTCATGCCTTGCTTCGCGAGCGCGAGCGCAATCGCCCGGCCGATGCCGCGCGATGCGCCGGTGACCAGGGCCACCTGCCCTGCGATGGAAACGCCGCCGCTCATCGGGCAACCTCCATGCTTCGCATTGCGATATTCGTCTTGGGAACGGCCCGGCGGCTCATGCCAGCATCCCCTTCGTGTCGTTCAACGAGGCCGGGTCGAACACCGCGCCCGAGACGGCTTCTGCATCGATGCGCTTGACCATGCCGGCCAGCACCTTGCCCGGGCCGCATTCGACGATGTGGCTCACGCCCCGCGCGCGAATCGCCTGCACGGTTTCGACCCAGCGCACCGCGCCGAAAGCCTGGCGGTAGAGCGCATCGCGAATCGCCGCGGGATCGGTTGCTATGGTCACATCGATGTTGTTCACGACCGCAATCTGCGGCGCGGCAATCGCCACGCTGGCCAGCCGCTCCTTCAAGCGTTCGGCAGCCGGCTTCATCAGACTGGAATGGAAAGGCGCCGAGACCGACAGCATCAGCGCGCGCTTGGCACCCTTGGCCTTGAGCGCTTCGCAGGCCTTCTCGACACCGGCCTTGGTGCCGGCGATCACCGTCTGCTTGGGGTCGTTGAAGTTCACCGCTTCGACGGCTTCACCGGTGGCTGCTGCCACTTCCGCACAACCATCGCGCACGGCTTGTGCCTCCATGCCGAGGATGGCGGCCATCGCGCCCACGCCGACCGGCACCGCATCCTGCATGGCCTGCGCGCGAAAGCGCACCAGCGGCAGCGCATCGGCCAGCGTCAGCGCACCGGCTGCCACCAGCGCGGTGTATTCGCCGAGCGAATGGCCGGCGACGATGCTGGGCGCCAGACTCGTTTCGGCCATCCACGCGCGGTAGGCGGCGATGCCTGCGGTGAGCATCACCGGCTGGGTGTTGGTGGTGAGGTCGAGCTGGTCCTTCGGGCCTTCGCGGATCAGCTTGGCGACATCTTCACCGAGGGCATCCGAGGCTTCGACCAGCGTTTGCCGCACGGCCGCGTTGTCACCCCAGGCGTCGAGCATGCCGACGGCTTGCGAGCCCTGGCCGGGAAATACGAATGCGAATGTGCCCATGGAGATAGGTTCTTGTCGGGTTTGCAAAGGCGGGATACGAAAGCTCGGCCGCGTGCTCAGAGATCGAGCAGCACCGCGCCCCAGGTGAACCCACCGCCGACGCCTTCGAGGAGGATGGTGTCGCCGCGTGCTATTTTGCCGCTGCGTACCGATTCGTCGAGCGCCAGCGGGATGGACGCGGCCGAGGTGTTGCCGTGCTGGTCGACGGTCACGATGAGCTTCTCCAGCGGCAGCTTCATCTTCTTGGCCGTGCTCTGCATGATGCGGATGTTGGCCTGGTGCGGGATCAGCCAATCGACATCGGCACTCGTGCGGCCGGCCTTGGCGAGCACCGCGCGCGCGACTTCGTCGAGCACCCCCACCGCCAGCTTGAAGACCGCCTGCCCGTCCATCTTGAGCAGCGGATCGCCCAGTACATTGCCGCCCGAGACCGTGCCCGGCACGCACAGGATGCCGACATGCCGGCCATCGGCGTGCAGCTCGCTGGCGAGGATGCCCGGCGTCTCGCTTGCTTCGAGCACGACTGCGCCGGCACCGTCACCGAACAGCACGCAGGTCGTGCGGTCCTTGAAATCGAGGATGCGGGAGAAGACCTCCGAGCCGATCACCAGCGCCTTGCTGGCCGCACCGGTGCGGATCATCGAATCGGCGACCGTCAGCGCGTAGACGAAGCCCGAACACACCGCCTGTACATCGAAGGCCGGGCAGCCATGGATGCCAAGCTTCTGCTGAACCATGCAGGCCGCCGACGGAAAGATCATGTCGGGCGTGCTGGTCGCGACGATGATGAGGTCGATGCTGGCCGCATCCACATCGGCGGCTTCGAGCGCACGGCGCGCAGCTTGCACGGCCAGGTCGCTGCAGGTCACATCGGCGGCGGCAAAGTGGCGCGCGCGGATGCCGGTGCGCTCGACGATCCACTGGTCGGAGGTTTCGACGCCATCGGCGGCGAGTTGCGCGGCGAGCGCGTCGTTGGTCAGCCGGTTCGGCGGCAGGTAGCTGCCGGTGCCGGTGATGCGGGAATGTCGGGTCGGGGAATTCGAGGTGGGTGTCATGCGGAAAGCGCTGCGTCTGACGCTGTCGAGTCACCCGCCTTCTCACCGGCGGGCATGGCGGCGAGCGTCTCGAGGATCCTGTCGTGAACCCGATCCAGCAGGCCGTTTCGCGCCGCATCATAAGCCCGATTCAAAGCCTGCTCGAAGGCAAAGGCATCGGCCGAACCGTGGCTCTTGAAGACCAGGCCGCGCAGGCCCAGCAGGGCCGCGCCGTTCATCCGCCGGTGGTCCACGCGGGTTTGCAGGTGGCGCAAAACCGGCAGCGCAACGACCGCCGCCAGCTTGGTAAAGATGTTGCGCGTGAACTCCTGCCTGACGAATTTCGAGAGCATGGCCGCCAGCCCTTCGGCCGTCTTGAGCGCCACGTTGCCGACGAAACCATCGCAGACGACGATGTCGGTCGTGCCCTTGAAGATGTCGTTGCCTTCCACATTGCCGTGGAAGTTGATCAGCCCGCTGGCCGCCGCGGCGCGCAGCAATTCGCCGGCCTGCTTGATGGTCTCGCTGCCCTTGATCGCCTCTTCGCCGATGTTGAGCAAGCCGACGGTCGGGTTCTCTTTGCCCTCGACGGCGGAGACGAGCGCGCTGCCCATCACCGCGAACTGCAGCAGGTGTGCGGCGGTGCAATCGATGTTGGCGCCAAGGTCGAGCACGGTCGTACCGCCGGGGCGTTCGCTGGGCATCACCGCGGCGATGGCCGGGCGGTCGATGCCTTCGAGTGTCTTCAGAACGTAGCGCGCCACGGCCATCAGCGCACCGGTGTTGCCGGCCGAGACGCAGGCTTGCGCCGCCGAGACGCCATCAGCGCCGGCCTTGACCTGGCTCACGGCGATGCGGAGCGAGGAGTCTTTCTTGCGGCGCAGCGCCACCTCGACCGAGTCGTCCATCTCGACGACTTCGCTGGCGACGACGATGGTGCAGCGCTCCCAGCCCGCCGCAGCGGCGAGCGCTTCGGCACGGCCGACGAGGATCAGCTCGGCTTCACGGTGCGCGGCGAGGAACGCACGGCAAGCCGGCAGCGTGACCGACGGGCCGTGGTCGCCGCCCATGCAATCGACGGAAAGGCGAACCGGCCGGCGCGCAGCCGCAGCGGGCTCGCCCGGGCGAGCGGGTGACCCGTTCACGCCAGTGGGCGATGAAGCCTTAGGCGTCCGCCTTGGTCTTCAGCACCTTGCGACCGCGGTAGAAGCCGGTCGGGCTGATGTGGTGGCGCAGGTGCGACTCACCGGTGGTCGGCTCGATCGCCGTGCCCGGGGTATTGAGGGCGTAGTGAGCGCGGTGCATGCCACGCTTGGACGGCGACTTCTTGTTTTGTTGAACAGCCATGGGGTTCTCCTGAAGGCCCGCAGTCGATCCGGCGCCGGCCTGCACGGCTGACACGGGTCTCTTGGGTGGAACTTCGAACGGTGGTTTAAACGGCGTGCGGCGCGGGCGCCAGGCACTTGAGGAAAGCCGAAGATTCTAGCACGGCGGCAGGATCTGTCTCCTGCCCGCGATGTTCGGACCCGAACGGCCTGCGCCTCACGGTCAGTTCGGTGGGCCGCGCTTGAGCGCCGCGAGCGAGGCGAAGGGGTTCGGTGCGCCGTCGTCGTCTTCCTCGTCGACGGGCACCGGCAGCGGCTCGGGGCACACTTCGTGGCGCGGCACCAGCGGCATGGCGAGCAGCAACTCGTCTTCGATCAGCTCCTGCAGGTCGAGCGCGCGGGTGATCGCGAGGACGTCGTCGTCGCTGTCGACGTCGATCTCGGCCGCCGTTTCTTCGCCGTGCACGAACAGGTAGTTGCGCTCCACGTCCAGCGTCACCTCCACCGGCTTGAGGCAGCGCTGGCAGACCAGCGCCACATCGCCATGCGCCGTCAAGTGCAAGCGGATCTCGGCCTCGCCGCCGCGCACCGGGCGGCGCTCGCCGCGGGCGGTCCATTGCACGGTGTCGTCGTCCGTCGGGAGCGATTCGGCCGGCGCCGCTTCTGCGATGCGGCCGAACTGGGCGAGCGGCCATTGGCCTTGCAAGGAGGAGCCATCTCGGGCGAACGCCGTCACGTCGAGGCTGCGGGGATCGAATTCACGCGCTGTCATCACCCCAGTGTAAGGTGCCCCTGCGCGCGCCGGCGATGGGACAATCGCACGATGACACCCGCACCTGTTTTGATCCTCGCCTCCACTTCGCGTTACCGCCACGAGTTGCTGAGCCGATTGCGTTTGCCTTTCGAGGTGGTCGCGCCGGAGGTCGACGAAACGCCGTTGCACGGCGAAACACCCGCCAAGCTGGCGCAACGCCTGGCGATGGCCAAGGCGCGTGCGGTCTCGGCCAAGTATCCGGATGCGGTGGTGATCGGTTCGGACCAGGTCGCCGACATGGACGGCGTGAGCATCGGCAAGCCCGGCACGCACGAGCGCGCCACCGAGCAACTGCGTTCGATGCGCGGGCGCAGCGTGGTGTTCCAGACGGCCGTTGCCGTCGTTCGCGCGGCGAGCGGCTTTTCGGGCACGGCGCTGGTGCCGGTCACGGTGCGCTTTCGCCGCCTCAACAACGAAGAAATCGACCGCTACTTGCGCGCCGAAGAACCCTATGACTGCGCCGGCAGCGCCAAGTGCGAAGGCTTGGGCATCACGCTGCTCGACTCGCTCGATTCCAACGACCCGACCGCCCTCGTCGGCCTGCCGCTGATCCGCACGGCGGCGTTGCTGCGCCAGGCGGGCATCGACTCGCTCGGCCCCGCGCTGGCGCCGCTCTCGCCGGACGAATCCGACGAATGAGTTCGACGCTCGGCACGCTGTACCTGGTCCCGACTCCGCTCGATTTCGGCACTGCCGGGCCGGCACCCGATTTGCAGGACGTGCTGCCGCTGGGCGTGATCCGCCGTGCTGCCGCGCTCGATTTCTGGATCGCCGAAAACGCGAAGACCGCACGCGCCTTCCTGAAACGCGTGGATGCCGTCGTGCCATTGGCCAGCCCGCTGCAAAGCCTGCAGATCGTCGAGCTACCGCGCGCGCAAAAAGGTGCGGCCAAGGGCACGCCTCAAGCTTCGGCGCCGGATCTGTCGGCCTTGCTGAAACCCGCGCTCGAAGGCCACGACCTCGGCCTGGTGAGCGAAGCCGGCCTGCCCGCGGTCGCCGACCCGGGTGCCGCGCTCGTGCAGGCGGCGCATGCGCAGCGCGTGCCCGTGGTCACGCTGCCGGGCGCCAGCTCGCTGCTCCTTGCGCTCGCCGCCAGCGGTTTGAACGGCCAAAGCTTCGCGTTCGTCGGTTATCTGCCGGTGGAAACAGCGGCGCGTGGCGCGCGCATCCGGGAGCTGGAAGCGCTCTCGCGCCGCAGCGCGCAAACGCAGTTGATGATCGAAACGCCCTACCGCAACGAGGCGCTGCTGGGCGCGCTCGTGGCGCATCTGCAGGCCAACACGCGGGTTTCGATCAGTTGTGGGCTGACGCTCGCCAGCGGCTTCACGCGGACCGACACGGTCGCCGCGTGGAAGGCCAAACCGAGCGCGCTACCGGACGATGTGCCGGTGGTGTTTTCACTGCTCGCCGGCTGATTCGAACGTGCGGCGTTACCGGAGCTAGCGGACGAGCTAGCGACGAAACGCCGAAGCGTCGTGACATCAGCCTCAAGCCACCTGCTCGGGCTGCTTGGCGCCGAACAGCGCTGCGACCTTCTTCTTCGGCTTGATGTTGGGCGACAGGCCGCGCACGGCCACGGGAGACTTGCTCTCCCACGCCGCCTCGCCGCTGGCCGAACTCGGTTCGTAGGGCTTGTCGAAGAAGGGATCGCGCGGCGCGCGCGGCGCGGGCGCGTAACTCGGAGCACGCGGCGCGGAAGGCGCACGCAGCGCCGGGCGATCGTCTCCATCGGCACGCAAGGCGTCGGACTCCGGGCGAACGCGGTCGCGCAACGAGCGCCGCGGGGCCTCTTCGTCCAGCTCGAGCGGTTCGAGCTCGATGGTTTTCTTGATCAGTTTTTCGATGTCGCCGATCAGGCGCGCGTCGTCACGCGACACCAGCGTCACCGCCAGGCCTGAGGCACCCGCGCGGCCGGTGCGGCCGATGCGGTGGATGTAGTCTTCGGCGTTGAACGGCACATCGAAGTTGAAGACCGCCGGCAGGTCGGCGATGTCGAGCCCGCGAGCGGCCACGTCGGTCGCGACCAGCACATCGACAGTGCCGGCCTTGAACGCTTCCAGCGCCTTCAAACGCTCGTCTTGCGACTTGTCGCCATGCAGCGCGTTGGTGCTCAAGCCCTCGCGCTCGAACGAGCGGGCGAGCCGCGCGCAGCCGAGCTTCGAATTGACGAAGACGATCGCCTGCTTCAGCGAGCGGTCCTTGATGATCTTGAGCACGGCCGCGCGCTTGTCGTCGGTCGCGACGCTGTAGAAGCGCTGCTCCACGTTGGTGGCGGTTGCGTTCGGGCGCGCCACTTCGACGAGGATCGGGTCCTGCAGATAGCTTTCGGCCAGGCGCCTGATCTCGGGCGAGAACGTGGCCGAGAACAGCAGCGTCTGGCGCGTCTTGGGCAGGTAGCTCAGGATGCGCTGCAGGTCGGGCAAAAATCCGATGTCGAGCATGCGGTCGGCTTCGTCGAGCACCACGTATTCGACCTGGTTCAACACGCAGTTTTTGGCCTCGATGTGGTCGAGCAGACGCCCCGGCGTGGCGACGAGCACCTCGACGCCGCCCTTCAATTCCAGCGTTTGCGGTTTCATGTCGATGCCGCCGTAGACCACCGCCACGCGCAGCTTCGAATGCGCGGCGTAGCCCTTGATGTTGGACGCGACCTGGTCGGCCAGCTCGCGCGTCGGCGCGATCACCAGCGCGCGCACCGGGTGGCGGGCCGGCGACATGCTGGCGTTTTCGTGGCGCAGCATCTTGTGCAGCAGCGGCAGCGAGAACGCCGCCGTCTTCCCGGTGCCGGTTTGCGCAGCGCCCATCACGTCCCGCCCGGCGAGCACGATGGGGATGGCCTTGGCCTGAATCGGCGTCATCAGCGTGTAGCCCTGGTCGGCGACGGCGCGCTGCAGGCTGGGCGCCAGACCCACGCTCGCGAACTCCAGCGACAGGGGTGGCGCGCCTTCGGCGGCCGCATCCGCAGCGGCGTTCGCGGCGGTTTCTGCGGCCAATCTTGCTTGCGACAAGGCTTGAGACGCGGCTTGCGGCAAGACTGACGATTCAGAGGCGAGATCACCCGCCGGGTTGCCGGCCAACTCAGGTGCGGCGGCTTCTATCATGTTTTCGGTCATCCCTCGATTATCGCCTTTCCCAGTTTCGAAGGAAAGCGTGCACTGATGAGCCCCATAGAATCACGGGTTCATTGCCTTGACCTCACGGGCCGTTCGGACACCTTCATGATTCTCGTCACAGGCGGCGCCGGCTTCATCGGCGCGAATTTCGTCATCGACTGGATCGAGGCGACCGGGGAGCCGGTGGTCAACCTCGACGCGCTCACCTACGCCGGCAACCTGGAGAGCCTGGCCTCGCTCGCCGGCGACGCACGCCACATCTTCGTGCAAGGCGACATCTGCGACCGCACCCTGCTCGATGGCCTGCTGGCCCAGCACCGCCCGCGCGCCGTCGTGCACTTCGCCGCCGAGAGCCACGTCGACCGCAGCATCCACGGCCCCGGCGCCTTCATCAAGACCAACGTCGAAGGCACCTTCACCCTGCTCGAAGCGACGCGCTCGTATTGGTCCGCGCTCGATGAATCGGCCAAGAACGCCTTTCACCTGATGGATAACCTGCTGCAATGGTCCCGCTCCAAATTAAATCGTATTCATCCCAAAAAAGGCGAACACCTGCTCCGCGACCTGGTGGCGGATACGGCAGAGATGTACCAGACCATTCGCGAATATAAAGAAGTCGCATTTTGCAACGAGATCCCTGCAACCCTTAAGGTATATGCCGATGCCGATCTGTTCTGCTGTGTGATACGCAACCTTCTTTCCAATGCCATCAAGTATACTTCTTCCGATGGCATGATCAGCATAGCGTGCGGCGCGGGGGAAGACCATGTCACCGTTGCCGTGAGGGATTCAGGCTCCGGCATCCTTTGCGGAGAGGCGGG
>JAMFRW010000128.1 GCA_026224975.1 Rhodoferax sp.
CGGCCGGCGTGGACGATGCCGCCAAGGTCAAGGCGAGCTACCTCGCGGCCGTGGCGCTCGGCACCGAAGCCTGCCCGCTGATCAGCCGCGAGCACGCTACGAAACTGCTGGGCACCATGCTCGGCGGCTACAACATCAGCGCACTCGTGCAGTTGCTCGACGACAGCGGCACCGTGGGCACGGTCGCGGCCGAAGCACTCAAGAAAACGCTGCTGATGTTCGACCAGTTCCACGACGTGCAAGAGAAAGCCACCGCCGGCAACGCCAACGCCAAGGCCGTGCTGCAAAGCTGGGCCGATGCCGAATGGTTCACCTCGCGCCCCGAAGTGCCGAAGTCGATCACGGTCGCCATCTTCAAGGTCACCGGCGAAATCAACACCGATGACCTCTCGCCCGCGCCCGACGCCTGGAGCCGCCCCGACATCCCGCTGCACGCCCTGGCGATGCACAAGAACCCGCGCCCCGGCCTGGACCCGCGCGCCCTGCCCGAAGAAGAAGGCAAGCGCGGCCCCGTCAAGTTCATCGAAGAGTTGCGTGCGCGCGGCAATCTCGTGGCCTACGTGGGCGATGTGGTCGGCACCGGCTCGTCGCGCAAGTCGGCGACCAACTCGGTGCTCTGGTTCACCGGCGAAGACATTCCCTTCGTGCCGAACAAGCGCTTCGGCGGCGTGTGCCTGGGCGGCAAGATCGCCCCGATCTTCTACAACACCATGGAAGACTCCGGCGCCCTGCCGATCGAGCTCGATGTGAGCAACATGAACATGGGCGACGTGGTCGAGCTGCGCCCCTACGACGGCCAGGCCTTGAAGGACGGCAAGGTGATCGCCGAGTTCAAGGTCAAGAGCGATGTGCTCTTCGACGAAGTGCGCGCCGGTGGCCGCATCCCGCTGATCATCGGCCGCGGCCTCACGGCCAAGGCGCGTGATGCGCTGGGCCTGCCGGCCTCCACGCTCTTCCGCCTGCCGCTCAACCCGGCCGACACGAAGAAGGGCTTCACGCTCGGCCAGAAGATGGTCGGCAAGGCCTGCGGCCTGCCCGTCGTCAACGGCAACCAGGTCGGCGTGCGCCCCGGCACCTATTGCGAACCGCGCATGACCAGCGTCGGCTCGCAAGACACCACCGGCCCGATGACGCGCGATGAGCTGAAAGACCTGGCCTGCCTCGGCTTTTCCGCCGACCTGGTGATGCAGAGCTTCTGCCACACCGCGGCCTACCCCAAGCCGGTGGATGTGAAGACCCACCACGAGCTGCCCGAGTTCATCAGCACCCGCGGCGGCATCAGCCTGCGTCCCGGTGACGGCGTGATCCATAGCTGGCTCAACCGCCTGCTGCTGCCCGACACAGTCGGCACCGGCGGCGACTCGCACACGCGCTTTCCGATCGGCATCAGCTTCCCCGCCGGCTCCGGCCTCGTGGCCTTCGCGGCTGCCACCGGCGTGATGCCGCTCGACATGCCCGAGAGCGTGCTCGTGCGCTTCAAGGGCACGATGCAACCCGGCGTGACGCTGCGCGATCTCGTGAACGCGATCCCGCTCTACGCCATCAAGGCCGGCCTGTTGACGGTCGAGAAAAAGGGCAAGAAAAACATCTTCTCCGGCCGCATTCTCGAGATCGAAGGCCTGCCCGACCTGAAGGTGGAACAAGCCTTCGAACTGAGCGATGCCTCGGCCGAGCGCAGTGCCGCCGGCTGCACGGTTCACCTGAACCCGGAGCCGATCAAGGAGTACATCACCAGCAACATCACGATGATGAAGTGGATGATCACCAACGGTTACGCCGACGCCCGCACGCTCGCCCGCCGCATCGCCGCGCAAGAGGCCTGGCTCGCCGATCCGCAACTGATGAAGGGTGATGCCGATGCCGAATACGCCGCCGTGATCGAGATCGACCTGGCCGATGTGCACGAGCCCATCGTCGCCTGCCCCAACGACCCGGACGACGTGAAGACGCTCTCCGAAGTCGCCGGCGCCAAGATCGACGAAGTCTTCATCGGCTCGTGCATGACCAACATCGGCCACTTCCGCGCCGCCAGCAAGTTGCTCGAAGGCAAGCGCGATATTCCGGTGAAGCTCTGGGTCGCCCCGCCGACCAAGATGGACGCGCACCAGTTGAGCGAAGAAGGTCACTATGGCGTGCTCGGCACGGCCGGCGCGCGCATGGAAATGCCGGGCTGCAGCCTGTGCATGGGCAACCAGGCGCAGGTGAAGGAAGGCGCAACGGTGTTCTCGACGAGCACCCGCAACTTCCCCAACCGCCTCGGCAAGAACAGCAACGTCTACCTCGGTTCCGCCGAGCTGGCCGCCATCTGCTCACGCCTGGGCCGCATCCCGACGCGCGAGGAGTACATGGCCGACATGGGCGTGCTCACTGCGGCCAGCAGCAAGGTCTACCAGTACCTCAACTTCGACAAGATCGGCGAGTACACCGACGCTGCCGAGAAGGTCGGCGCCTGATCGCGGGCGTGCCGTCGAACGTGGTGCGCGGCGGCCTCACGGCCGCTCGGGCCGGCACCCTTGCAGTGCTGCTCGCGGGCTGCGGAGCGATGACGGGGGGCGGTGCGCGTTTTCAGCCGGAGCAATTCGGCTCGACAACGACGCACTCGCGCAACTACCCCGCCTCGGAAGTGATGACCTGCGAGGCAGCGCGCCGTGCGCTGCTGAGCCAGGGCTACGTGATCACGCTGGCCGATGCCGACCACATCAACGGCAAGAAGTACTTCCAGCCCGATGCCGAAGTCCACGTGGAGATCGAGTTCCACGTGGTCTGCGCCCCCGACGGCCGCCGCGGCAAGAAAACCACCGCCTTCGTCAACGCGCTGCAGGACCGCTACGCATTGAAGAAGAGCAACAACTCTGCAAGCCTGGGCGTGGGCGCATTGGGCTCCCTTTCGGTGCCCTTCACGTCCAGCGACGATTCGCTGGTGAAAGTGGCCAGCGAGACGATCACCAACGAGCCGTTCTACGAGCGGTTTTTTGCACTGATGCAGCGCTACCTGAGCGCCGACATCCTGGACGATGCGCCGGTGGAGGGGGAGTTGCCCTTGCCGCCGCCGATGCCGTCGCGTGCGGCGTCTTCGGCTGCTGCGAAGCCGGCTGCGTCGGCGCCTTCGGCATCCGCCTCTTCGGCATCGGCGCCTGCGTCGTCGGCTTCATCGGTTGAACCCGCGGCATCCGCATCCGCATCGGCCAGTTCAGCGTCAGCGCCCGAGCCAGCCGCTTCTGCAGCCAGCCAACCCTGACGAAGTGCTCGGATAAGTCCCCTCTCCCGCGTGCGGGAGAGGGGCAATTCAATCCCGCTCGGGCGCGATCTCCGTCGCGTAATCCACCAGCGCACCCAGGATGTCCTGCCCGCGCTCGTCGGCCTCTTCACCCAAGGCATCGATGCGCTCGAAGAAGGCTTCCAGCGTCGTCGAGCCACCCGCCCCATCGTGTAGCCGATGCGCGCAGTGCTCCTGCCATTGGCGTTGCTCGGGCGCGCTCAGCGTGGCAGGGAAGTTACGCGCGCGGTAGCGAAAAAGCAATTCGCCCAGACGCGCATCGGTGAACGCAGGCCGCTTGGTCGCCAGTTGCTCGGGCGCCAAGGTGCGCAGGCGCTGCAAGGCGCGCCGGTCGTCGTTGCCGACGAAGCCACCATAGAGATCTTCGTCGACGTCGGTCACGCCTTCCCGCGCCGGCCGCTCGAAGATCGCCGGCCACATGCCGGCGAGCAATGTCGCCTTCTGTGCGACAAGTTCGGCGTGGATCAGCGCCTGCGCCACGTCGATGCCCCACTTCGCCGCCGTCTCGGCGCTCAGCGTCTTCAGGTTGCCGATGACGATGGGCGACTTGTTGATGTGGAGGGTCTTGATCGGCAACCGCGTCACGCCCTCCGGCAGGTCTTCGCTGCGGGTGAACATGCGCTCGCGGATGGCCGCCACGTCGAGCGTGAACAGCTCGGCGGGGTCGGCCGACAGGTCCCACACGATCACCTCGTTCTTGTTGGTCGGGTGCGGCGCCAGCGGCCACACCAGCGCCAGCCCGCCACGCTCGGTGCCGTACATGCCCGACACATGCAGGAATGGCCGCCCGACGCCCATCTCTTGCACCACCGCGTCCTTCTTGCGCAGGCGCAGGCAGAAGTCCCAGAGCTTGGGCTGGCGCGATTTAACGAGGCGGGCCAGCGCGATGGTGGCGCGCACGTCCGACAGCGCATCGTGCGCCGCGTCGTGCAGCAGGCCGTTGGCGCGCGCCAGGTCTTCGAGCTTGAACGACGGCTTGCCGTCGGGATGCTTCGGCCATTCGATGCCTTCGGGCCGCAGCGCGTAGGTCACGCGCACCACATCGAGCAAGTCCCACCGGCCGCATTCGTTCTGCCATTCGCGGGCATACGGGTCCATGAGGCTGCGCCAGAAGAGATGGCGCGTCACCTCATCATCGAAGCGGATCGAGTTGTAGCCCACGCCGATGGTGCCGGGGCGCGCCAACTGCTCTTCGATCGCATCGGCAAACGCATGCTCGGGCAGACCACGCTCCAGGCACGTCTGCGGCGTGATGCCGGTGAGCAGGCAGGCCTCGGGCTCGGGCAGGTAGTCGGGCGCGGGCTGGCAATAGATCATCACCGGCTCGCCGATCTCGTTCAGCGCGGCATCGGTGCGGATGGCAGCGAACTGCGAGGGCCGGTCGCGGCGCGGCACGCGGCCGAAGGTTTCGTAGTCGTGCCAGAGAAAAGTGATGTCGGTCATGCCGTCAATCTAACAGGGCTGCCGTTCGGCTATGCTGGCTGCCCCCTGCCCTGCGGAGATTCGATTCCATGACGCGTGTATTCAACTTCAGCGCCGGCCCGGCCGCGCTGCCCGAGCCGGTGCTGCGCAAGGCCGCCGAAGAGATGCTCGACTGGCATGGCTCGGGCATGTCGGTGATGGAGATGAGCCACCGCGGCAAGGAGTTCATCGCCATCCACGCGGAGTGCGAAGCGCTGCTGCGCCAGTTGCTGAACGTGCCCGCCAACTACAAGGTGCTGTTCCTGCAAGGCGGCGCCATCGGCCAGAACGCGCTGGTGCCGATGAACCTGTTGCGCGGCAAGACGAGTGCCGATTACGTCAACACCGGCGAGTGGGCCAAGAAGTCGATGAAGGAGGCCAAGGCCTACTGCACGGTGAACGAGGTCGCGACGGCCGAGGCCAGCGGCTTCACGAGCATTCCGCCCTTCGAGACC
>JAMFRW010000129.1 GCA_026224975.1 Rhodoferax sp.
AGCAGCGCACCGTCGGCATCGGCATCGTCACGCCGGAGCGGGCGCTGAACCTCGGCTTCACCGGCGCGATGCTGCGCGGCTCGGGCGTGCTCTGGGATCTGCGCAAGCATCAGCCGTACGACGTGTACGACCAGATGGATTTCGACATTCCGCTGGGCGTCAACGGCGACACCTATGACCGCTACCTTGTGCGCGTCGAGGAAATGCGGCAGTCGAACCGCATCATCAAGCAGTGCGTCGACTGGCTGCGTGCCAACGAAGGCCCTGTGATCACCGACAACCACAAGGTCGCCCCTCCGTCGCGCGTCGACATGAAGACGGGCATGGAAGACCTGATCCACCACTTCAAGCTCTTCACCGAAGGCTTCCACGTGCCCGAAGGCGAGGCGTATGCAGCCGTCGAGCACCCCAAGGGCGAGTTCGGTATCTACATCGTCAGCGACGGCGCCAACAAGCCCTATCGCCTGAAGATCCGCGCGCCGGGCTTCCCCCACCTCGCGTCGCTCGACGAGCTGTCGCGCGGCCACATGATTGCCGACGCCGTGGCGCTGATCGGCACGATGGACATTGTGTTCGGAGAGATCGACCGGTGAACGCACCTGCCATGGTTTCAACTTCCAACCCATCGTCCGAACGCACCGAACTGTCGGCGTCGGCACTCGAACGTTTCGCCCGAGAGGTCGCCAAGTACCCGGCCGATCAGGCGCAGTCGGCCGTGATGGCCTGCCTCGCGATCGTGCAGCAGGAAACGGGCTATGTTTCCGCAGAAAACGAAAAGCTGGTCGCCGATTACCTCGGCATGCCGCCCATCGCGGTGCACGAGGTCACGACCTTCTACAACATGTACAACCAGCAGCCGCTGGGCACCTACAAGTTCAACGTCTGCACCAATCTGCCCTGCCAGTTGCGCGATGGGCAGGAGGCGCTGGTCCACCTCTGCCATACGCTGGGCGTGGACGAAGGCGGCACCACGGCCGATGGCCTCTTCACCGTGCAAAAGAGCGAGTGCCTGGGCGCCTGCGCCGATGCGCCGGTGATGTTGGTGAACGACCGGCAGATGTGCAGCTTCATGAGCCCGGCCCGGCTCGACGATCTGGTGCAAACCTTGCGTGCCCATGCCGGTGCAAGTGCTGCGGAGAAGCAGTCATGACGACGTTCGATCTTTCGAAGTTTCAAGCCACAGGCGACGAGACCTGTTTTCACGGCCGGCACATCGGCGCGCAGATCTATGACGGGCTCGATGGCAAGAACTGGAGCCTGAAGGACTACGAGGCGCGTGGCGGCTACCAGGCGCTGCGCAAGATCCTCGCGCAGGGCGAAGCGGATGGCAAACCACTCGGCATGACCGTCGAGCAGGTGATCGCCGAAGTGAAGGCCTCCGGCCTGCGCGGCCGCGGTGGCGCGGGCTTCCCGACCGGCCTCAAGTGGAGCTTCATGCCCCGCATGTACCCGGGGCCGAAGTACCTCGTCTGCAATTCCGACGAAGGCGAGCCCGGCACCTGCAAGGACCGCGACATCCTGATGTTCAACCCGCACATCGTCATCGAAGGCATGGCGATCGCGGCGTATGCGATGGGCATCAAGGTCGGCTACAACTACATCCACGGCGAGATCTTCGAGGTGTACGACCGCTTCGAAGCGGCGCTCGAAGAAGCACGTGCTGCCGGTTACCTGGGCGACAACCTGCTCGGCTCGACTTTCAGCTTCCAGCTGCATGCGGCGCACGGTTTCGGCGCCTACATCTGCGGCGAGGAAACCGCGCTGCTCGAATCGCTGGAAGGCAAGAAGGGCCAGCCACGCTTCAAGCCGCCGTTCCCGGCGAGCTTCGGCCTGTACGGCAAGCCGACCACGATCAACAACACCGAAACCTTCGCGGCGGTGCCCTGGATCATCCGCAACGGCGGGGAGCCCTACCTGGCGATCGGCAAGCCGAACAACGGTGGCACCAAGATCTTCTCGGTGGTCGGTGATGTGCAGAACCCCGGCAACTTCGAGATTCCGCTCGGCACGCCGTTCAGCAAGCTGCTCGAACTGGCTGGCGGCGTTCGTCCCGGGCGCACGCTCAAGGCCGTGATCCCCGGCGGATCGTCGTCGCCGGTGCTGCCGGCCGCGATCATGAACGAGCTGACGATGGACTATGACAGCATCGCCAAGGCTGGCTCGATGCTCGGCTCCGGCGCGGTCATCGTGATGGACGACACCCGCTGCATGGTCAAAAGCCTGCTGCGCCTTTCCTACTTCTACATGCACGAAAGCTGCGGCCAGTGCACGCCTTGCCGCGAAGGCACGGGCTGGCTTTATCGCATGGTCGACCGCATCGCCAAGGGCGAAGGCCGCATGGCCGACATCGACCTGCTGAATTCGGTCGCCGACAACATCCAGGGCCGCACCATTTGCGCCCTCGGCGATGCAGCGGCCATGCCGGTGCGCGCCATGATCAAGCACTTCCGCGACGAGTTCGTTCACCTGATCGAGCACAAGACCGCCAAGGTCGCCGCTGCGGTCTGAGCGCCAGAGCGAACAACAGCCAAATGATTGAAATCGAACTCGACGGCAAGAAGGTGGAGATTGCCGAAGGCAGCATGGTGATGCATGCCGCCGACAAGGCCGGCACCTACATTCCGCACTTCTGCTACCACAAGAAGCTGACCATCGCGGCCAACTGCCGCATGTGTCTGGTCGACATCGAGAAGGCGCCCAAGCCGATGCCGGCGTGCGCTACGCCGGTGTCGCAGGGCATGATCATCCGCACCAAGAGCGAGAAGGCTCTGAAGGCGCAGCAGGGCGTCATGGAGTTCCTCCTGATCAACCACCCGCTGGATTGCCCCATCTGCGACCAGGGCGGCGAGTGCCAGTTGCAGGACCTGGCGGTGGGCTACGGCGCTTCCTCGTCGCGTTACGACGAAGAAAAACGCGTCGTCTTCCCGAAGGATGTGGGCCCGCTCATCTCCATGCGCGAGATGAACCGCTGCATCCACTGCACGCGCTGCGTCCGCTTCGGCCAGGAAGTGGCCGGCGTGATGGAACTCGGCATGATCCACCGCGGCGAGCATTCCGAAATCACGACCATCGTCGGCGACACCATCGATTCGGAACTCTCGGGCAACATGATCGACATCTGCCCGGTCGGCGCGCTCACCAGCAAGCCTTTCCGCTACAGCGCCCGCACCTGGGAACTCTCGCGCCGCAAGAGCGTGAGCCCGCACGACAGCACCGGCGCCAACCTGATCGTGCAAGTCAAGGGTGCGCAGGTGATGCGCGTGGTGCCGCTCGAAAACGAAGACGTCAACGAATGCTGGCTCGCCGACCGTGACCGCTTCTCGTACGAAGCCTTGAACGGCCCCGACCGCCTGACCGCGCCGATGATCAAGCAGGGCGGCGCCTGGAAAACCGTCGACTGGTCGACCGCGCTCGAATACGTCGCGAATGGCCTGAAGCAGATTGGCGCCGACCACGGCCCGCAAAGCATCGGCGCCCTCGGCTCGGCGCATGCCACGGTCGAAGAACTGCATTTGCTCGCGAAGCTGGTGCGCGGCCTGGGCAGCGAGAACATCGACTTCCGCACCCGCCACGCCGACTTCTCCGCACAAGAAGGTGTGCGCTGGCTCGGCACCACGATTGCATCGCTCTCGTCGATGCAACGCGTGCTGGTCGTCGGCTCGTTCCTGCGCAAGGACCATCCGCTGTTCGCGCAGCGCATCCGCCAGGCCACCCGCAAGGGCGCCAAGGTGCACAGCCTGAACGCGCTGCACGACGACTGGCTGATGCCGCTCGCCTCGCAGATCAACGCCGTGCCGAGCGCCTGGGTTCAGTCGCTGGCCGAGATCGCCGCGGCGATTGCGACGACCAACAGCGTCGCCGCGCCCATGGCTGTCGAAGCGACAACGCATGCGCAATCCGTCGCCGCCTCGCTGCTCACCGGTGAACGCAAGGCCGTGCTGCTGGGCAACGCAGCCGCGCAGCATCCTCAAGCCGGCGTGCTGCTCTCGCTCGCCAACTGGATCGCCGAGCAAACGGGCGCCAGCGTCGGCTACCTGACCGAATCGGCCAACACCGTCGGCGCGCAACTCGTACGTGCCATGCCCGGTGCCGGTGGCCTGAACGCCGGCCAGATGCTGGGGCAGGGCGGCGCGAAGCTGAAAGCCGTGGTGCTGCTCGACATCGAACCCGCGTTCGACGCTGCCGATGCCGCCGCCGCCACCGCCGCCATGCAAGCGGCCGAGATGCTTGTCGTGATGAGCCCGTTCAAGTCGGCCGCGAATGACTTGGCCGATGTGCTGCTGCCCATCGCGCCGTTCACCGAAACCTCGGGCACCTTCGTCAACGCCGAAGGTCGCGTGCAGAGCTTCCACGGTGTGGTGCGCCCGCTGTCGGATGCGCGCCCGGCCTGGAAGGTGCTGCGCGTGATCGGCAACCTGCTCGGCCTGAAGGGCTTCGATTTCGAGACCTCGGAAGACGTGCGGGCCGAAGCGCTGGGTGATGTCTCGACCATCGCTGCACGCTTGAACAACGCCAGCACTTCGGTGATCGCGGCATCGACCGCCGTCACCGGCCTCGAACGCATCGCCGACGTGCCGATCTACGCCACCGATTCGCTGGTGCGCCGCGCCACCTCGCTGCAACTCACCGCTGATGCGCGTCCGCCGGTTGTCGGTCTCTCGCCGACCGAATGGGCGCGTCTGGGCCTGGTCGAAGGCGCGTCGGTTCGCGTGAGCCAGGGCAGCGCGCGAGCCGTGCTGCCGGCGCGTGTCGAGAGCAGCCTCGCGCCCAACGCCGTGCGCGGGCCGGCCGGGCCCGCGCGAACCCCCCCGCGCGGCGCGAGGGTCTGGGGCAACAACCTCGAGAAGGTCTGTGCATGCGCGGCTCCCTCAAAACCGAAGGCAGCGGCCTGCGGGGCGGCTGAGGGCC
>JAMFRW010000130.1 GCA_026224975.1 Rhodoferax sp.
GACCTTTCGCGAAGGAAGTTCGCCTGTCAATGTGGTCCACGGGCCCTGACCACGCGGGCCCTGAACAAAGTCTGGCAGGGCACTGGCCAGCCCGGAGGGACTCGAACCCCCGACATCCGACTTAGAAGGTCGGTGCTCTATCCAGTTGAGCTACGGGCTGTGAGGTGCCGCAGGGGGGCAAAGAAGATGGTCGGGGCGGTGGGATTCGAACTCACGACCACCTGGTCCCAAACCAGGTGCGCTACCAGGCTGCGCTACGCCCCGAACTGCGCATTCTAGCCTGTTGCAGCGCCTGCTTGGCGGCGACGTACATCAATCGTTGCGCGAAGGGGCTGCAAGCAACAGCTGGCCGGCCACATCCATGCACTGCCTGATGTGCTGCTCGCACACGAAACGCAGCGACGAATAGGTGAGTGCGGCCGAGATCGCCTGGCCGGCGATCGGCACGTATTTGGCGGCCTGCTGGGTGGTGAGGCGTACGCCGACCATCTTCAGCAGCTTGATGACCAGCTCGCGCGTGACGAGCCGGCCCACCAGCAAACCGCCGCCGGCCGAGATGGCCTTGTAGACAACCACGCGGCGGTCTGGCGAGAGCCGCTCGACCTGCTCGGGCGAGAGGCCGAAGGCGCGGTTGATGTCGGGGATGAGCTTGAGCAGCACGGCGATATCGGTCACCCAATCGACGCCGGGGATGGGCACGATGGCGACGCCGGCGGCCATCATGGCGCGGCGGCTCACGAGGCGGCGGCATTGGCGCGCCACCGCTTCGATCTGCTGTGGCGTGCCCGGCACCACGACCCACGGCGACGATGTGCTCACGCTGCTTTCTCTTCCTTTCCCGTTTTCCCTGGTCTAGGAGCCCTTGATCTTGCTCACGATGAACAAGAGGACGATGGCGCCGACCACCGAGGAGATGAAACCGGCCGCTTGCCCCGGCGCGTACCAGCCGAGCGCCTGGCCGGCAAAACCGGCGAGGAACGAACCGGCGATGCCAAGCACCGCAGTAAGGATCAGCCCCAGGCTCTGCGTGCCAGGCAGAATGGCCCGAGCGATCAGGCCGATGATCAAACCGATGACGGCCATCCAGACGTAATGCATTGTGTAGCTCCCGTTTCCAAGGTGAGGTGTCGATCAACTGCCGCAGGCCCCATGCCTGCGGCGGTTTCGGCCGTCGGCGTTCAGACTTCGCTCGCCTCGGCTTGCGGCGCAATGTAGTCGCGCCTTCGGCACCAGGCCTCCCCTCATTCGCACGCGCTTGCCCAATGGTTCCGAAACGGTCGTTCTGGCGTCGCGGGCATGCGACACATCTCGCAACATCCTTCGCAATTCATCCAGCCCGTCAACTCGCGATCTGACTCCACACTTTTTCGAGCCGCTTGACGCTGACCGGCTGCGGCGTGCGAAGTTCCTGGGCGAAGAGGCTGACGCGCAGTTCCTCGAGCAGCCAGCGGAAGTCTCCCAGCCGCGCGTCGTGAACACCTTTGCGTTCGGCGGTGAAGCGCCAGAAGCGCTGATCCAACGGGCGCAGCTCGGCCAGCCGCTGCGTGTCACGCGCCGGGTCGGCCCGTAGCTTGTCGAGCCGCATCACGACCGCCTTGAGGTAGCGCGGCAGGTGCGTCAACTGCGCCCATGGCGTGGCGAACAGGAAGCGCTTGGGCACCAGCCGCGAGAGCTGCGCGGCGATGTCGTCGGCGACTTCCTTCGGCGCACGCGCGTCCTTGAGCTTGCGCACCGCCGCCGTGTAGTCGATCAGCACCGTGGCAGCGCTGCGGGCGATTTCATTGGCGATCAGCGTGAGCCGGCTGCGGCCTTCTTCGAGGCGGCGGGTGAAGGCTTGCGCGTCCGCCGGCAGGGGCTCGGCGAGAAAGGCGCGGTCGAGCGCGAGGTCGATGATCTGGTCGCGCAACTCCTCGGCCGTGCCGCCGCCGGCGCCTTCGGCCGTTCTGCCGACCAGCATGTAGGCGACCGACATCTTCTGCAGATCGGGGATGTTTTTCTCGAGGTACTTGAGCGCATCGCGGATCTGCAGCGCGATCAGGCGGCGCAGGCCGGCGCGGTGCTTGCGCGCAGCGACATCGGGCTCGTCGAAGACTTCGATCTCGACGTGGGTGATGTGGTCGATGAGCGCGGGGAACCCGATCAGGGATTGGCCGGCTTTGCGGATTTCCAGGAGTTCCGGGAGTTCGCCGAAGGTCCAGGCGGTGTGTTTGGCTGGTGGAGCGCTTGCTGTGGCGCCCTCACTTGCAGTGCGCGTCCCGGCTTGCAAGCCGGGACCGCTCGGCGGGCTCGCCGCATGCGGCTCGAAAGCCCCGCCTCGCCCCCGAGGGAATGAACCACGCGCGCTTCGGGCGCCTTGTGCGCCCTGGCCAACGTGCGCGGCTTGACTCCCGAGAGCACCGGCTGCAACGCTTGTCGGCGTGCCAACCTGGCCCGCCGCCACAGCCTGCCCCCCTCTCCCGCCCGCGGCGCCCGACGAACCCACCTTCAACCCCGCCAGCGCCTGAAACGCCGACCGCGCCTGCCCGCCCAACTCGGCCTTCAAGGTCGCCAGATTCCGCCCCGTCCCCAACTGCCGCCCATGCTCATCGACCACCCGGAAGTTCATCGAGAGATGCGGCGGCAATTGCTCCAGCTTGAAGTCATTGCGCTTCACATCGACCTGCGTCGTGTCGCGCACATGCTTGAGCAGCACATCGAGCAGGTTGCCGTGCGCGAATTCGCTGTCGGCGATGAACGATTGCGCATAGTCGGGCAGCGGCACCAGCCGCGAGCGCGGCCGCTGGTGCAGGCTCTTGACCAAGGCCAGCACCTTGTCCTTCAGCATGCCGGGCACCAGCCAGTCGCAGCGGTCGTCGGCAACCTGGTTCAGCGAATAGATCGGCACCGTCACCGTCACGCCGTCCTTGGCGTCACCGGGTTCGTGCAGATAGGTGGCCATGCAATCGACGCCACCCATGCGGATCGTCTTCGGGAACATTGCCGTCGTGATGCCGGCCGCTTCGTGCCGCATCAACTCTTCGCGGCTCAGCATCAAGAGGCGCGGCTGGCGCTTGCTTTCTTCGCGATACCAGCGCTCGATCGAATGGCCACTGCACACATCCGACGGCAGTTGCTGGTCATAGAAGGCGTAGATCAACTCGTCGTCGACCAGCACATCCTGCCGGCGCGACTTGTGTTCCAGCTCTTCCACCTGCGCGATCATCTTCTGGTTGGCCGCGAGGAAGGGGAGCTTGGTCTCCCACTCGCCGTTGACCAGCGCCTCGCGGATGAAGATGTCGCGCGCCGCCACCGCGTCCACATTGCCGAAGTTCACGCGCTTGTTGCTGTAGATCACGATGCCGTAGAGCGTGGCGCGTTCGAGTGCGATCACCTCGGCGGCCTTCTTCTCCCAGTGCGGCTCCAGCAGTTGCGTCTTGATGATGTGGCCGGCGATCTGCGGCAGCCATTGCGGCTCGATCGCGGCAATGCCACGGCCGAAGAGCCGCGTGGTCTCGACCAGCTCGGCCGCCACGATCCAGCGGCCCGGCTTCTTCGACAAGTTGGCGCCCGGGTGCTTGTAGAAGCGGATGCCGCGCGCGCCCAAATACCACTCGTCTTCGTCGCTCTTGAGGCCGATGTTGCCCAGCAGACCGGCGAGCATCGACAGGTGGATCTGCTCGTAGGTCGCGGGCGATCCGTTGAGCCGCCACTTGTGTTCGGCGACGACGGTGTGGAGCTGCGAATGGATGTCGCGCCACTCGCGCACGCGGCGTGGCGAGATGAAGTTGTCGCGCAGCAATTGCTCCTGCTTACGCACGCTCACCTTGTGAACGCTCGGAACGCCTTCGCCCCGTTCAGGCTGAGCTTGTCGAAGCCCTGCTGCCCTCACCACCGGCACTTCGACAGGCTCAGTGCGAACGGGACCAGGATGGCCGCCCTTGATTTCCTCCAGCCACTTCCACAGCTTCAAATCACCGATGAATTCGGAGCGCTCGTCGTCGAACTTCTTGTGCGCCGCATCCGCCGCCTGCTGGTGTTCCAGCGGCCGGTCGCGTACCTCTTGCACGCTGAACGCGGCGGCGATGATGAGCACCTCGGTCAGTGCCTCACGCGAGCGCGCCTCCAGGATCATGCGGCCCACGCGCGGGTCCAGAGGAAGTCGGGCCAGTTCCTTGCCGATGGGCGTGAGTTCGTTGGCTTCGTCGACCGCACCGAGTTCGGCGAGCAACTGATAACCGTCGGCAATCGCGCGCTTGGGAGGCGGCTCCAGAAATGGAAAGTCCTCGACCGTGCCGAGCGAAAGCGACTTCATCCGCAAAATCACGCCGGCCAGCGACGATCGCAGGATTTCCGGGTCGGTGAAGCGCGTGCGTTCGTTGAAGTCCTTCTCGTCGTAGAGCCGGATGCAAATGCCGTCACTCACCCGCCCGCAGCGCCCTGCTCGCTGGTTGGCCGCCGCCTGGCTGATGGGCTCGACCAGCAATTGCTCGACCTTGTTGCGGTAGCTGTAGCGCTTGACGCGCGCGGTGCCCGCATCGATGACGAACTGGATGCCCGGCACGGTCAGCGAGGTTTCGGCCACGTTCGTCGCCAACACGATGCGGCGCGCGCTGTGGGGCTCGAAGACGCTGTCCTGCTCCTGCTGGCTCAGGCGCGCGAAGAGTGGCACCACTTCCACGCCGGGCGGATGGTGCTTTCGCAGGTGGTCGGCGGCTTCGCGGATCTCGCGCTCGCCGGGCAGGAAGACGAGGATGTCGCCCGAACCTTCGCGCCAGAGTTCGTCGGCGGCGGCGCTGATGGCGTCGTTGAGATCGAACTCACGGCTCTCTTCGAACGGGCGATATCGCTGCTCGACGGGAAACAATCGGCCCGAAACCTGAATCACCGGTGCCGGCCCATGGCGCGACGCGAAGTGCTGCGCGAAGCGATCCGCATCGATGGTCGCCGAGGTCACGATCACCTTCAGGTCGGGCCTTTGCTGCAGGATCTGCCGCAGGTGGCCGAGCAGGAAGTCGATGTTCAGGCTGCGCTCGTGGGCCTCGTCGACGATGATGGTGTCGTAGGCGCGCAGCAGCGGGTCGGTCTGCGTTTCGGCCAGCAGAATGCCGTCGGTCATCAGCTTGACGCTGGCGCCGGGCGAGAGCCGGTCCTGGAACCGCACCTTGAAACCGACCACCTCGCCGAGCGGCGTCTTCAGCTCTTCCGCAATGCGCTTGGCCACGCTCGATGCGGCAATGCGCCGCGGCTGTGTGTGACCGATGAGCTTGCCGGTGTGCACCCTGCCGCGGCCCAGTTGCAGCGCGATCTTGGGCAGCTGCGTGGTCTTGCCGGAACCGGTTTCACCGCAAACGATGATGACCTGGTTCGCCTGCAGCGCTTCGGCGATCTCGTCGCGGCGCAGCGAGACCGGCAGCGACGGCGGAAACTCGATGGGCGGGATCGGGTTGCCGGATGGGCCGCTCTGCTCGGGCCTCGCTGGCCGCGCCTGATGCGATAGCGCTCGCTGGGCGGCAGGCTGCGGCGGATGCTTGGGTGTGGCTGCGGATGCAGGTGCGGATGCAGGAGCGTTTTTCGGCGGGCTGTCGGTGCGGGTCGGGCTTGTCATGTCGGGGCCGATTATCCCTGCCCGCCGAGGGGCCACGATGACGCCTGCGAGCATGCCCACACCGGGCGTGCGCATAGCCCATACCCGCGGACGGGGTTGCGGTTACTACGGTGTCTAAATGCAAACGGCGGTGCTACATTCGCCCGGCCGTTAGCTAACTTGTATGACAACTTTGCCGTTTTGGAGACTTCAATGATCCGTTTCACCAAGCTCGCCGCCGCCCTCGCGATGGCCTCGGCGACCACCCTGGCGCTGGCCGCCGACCCGATCAAGATCGGCGTCAACGGCCCGTTCACCGGCGGCTCCTCGTCGATGGGCGTGAGCATGCGCGACGGCGTGCGCCTTGCGATCGACGAGATCAACAAATCGGGCGGCGTGCTCGGCCGCCAATTGCAAGCCGTCGAACGCGACGACGAAGCCAAGAACGAACGCGGCGTGCAGATCGCCCAGGAACTGGTCAACAAGGAGAAGGTCACCGCCGTCGTCGGCTACATCAACACCGGCGTGGCCCTCGCCTCGCAGCGCTTCTTCCAGGAAGCCAAGATTCCGGTGATGAACAACGTGGCCACCGGCTCCATCATCACCCAGCAGTTCGCCAAGGAACCCGAGAACTACGTGTTCCGCAACGCCGCGCACGACAGCATCCAGGCACCGATGATCGTGGAAGAGGCCATCACGCGCCGCGGCTTCAGGAAGGTCGCCATCCTGGCCGACTCCACCAATTACGGCCAGCTCGGCCGCGCCGACCTGGAGAAGGC
>JAMFRW010000131.1 GCA_026224975.1 Rhodoferax sp.
CGCCCGAAGACCGCGATGTGCTCGACCCGGTCTTGTGGGCCGGGCAGATCCTGTGCACGCCCGAAGAGCGGGAGCACTTTCGGCAACTGTGCGCGCTGGGCTTGCACGATTCCTTCCGCCTCTTCGAGCAGCCGCCCAAAAGCTGGAGCTGGTGGGACTACCGCAACCTCGCGTTCCGCAAGAACCAGGGGCTGCGCATCGACCACATCCTGGTGAGCGAGGCGCTGCGCCCGCGCGTCACCGCCTGCGTGATCGACAAGCTGCCGCGCAAGAACGAGCGGCCGAGCGACCATGCGCCGGTGATCGTCACGCTTGACGAGCCTGTCGCGGTTTAAGTTCAGCCGGGGCTAGACGCACCCATCGCGCCCATGGGCGCGCCACGCCGCATGGCCGCGCACGGGTCTTCGCGGGTTTGCGCGGGCGTGAAGGTCACGCGGTCGAAGGCGGCGGCGTTGGGGTCGCCTTCTTCGAGAAAGCCGATGGCCGTGCTCCGCGCGCGCGTGGTCGCACTCAACCAGCGGGCCACGCCGGTGTCCTTGCGCACATGGCCGTTGCCGGCGAGCAGCACCACGCCACGGGCGGCGTTGGCTTCGATCTCGCGGGCCATGAACTGGTCGCGCGCGGCCTGCGCCGTCGCCATGCGGCGCGCGGTGGCCGCATCGACCATGCCGCAATGGCTGCCGGAGATTTCGTCCGCATGCGCCTGCGCGATGTCGGCCGGCACCTCAGGCTCGAAGCCGCTGGGCGCCAGGCCGCCGGTCATGACGCGCTGCGCATCGCGCCGCGACACGTTGGCCGCGACGATGGGCAAGTCGTTCGCCAATGCGAGCGCTATGAACGGGCGGTAGAAATCCCAGTTCCAGCCCTTGGACGCGCCACCGGCCTGGACGATCGCTTCGGCATCGGGCCGCAGCGGCGCGGCGCGAGCCTTGTCGATGTCGGCCTGGCGCTCGCGGTCGAACTGCTCCATCAGCAAGGCTGGGCGCGCGCCGGTCGCCAGCAGGTCTTCGAAGGCCTGGAGGCGCAACGCGTGCTGCACGGCGTTGTCGTGGACTTCGCCGAGCATCAGCACCGGCGCTGCGGCGTTGGCGGGCAGGGTGGCGGCGATAGAGGGTGAGGTGGTAACGGCGCAGGCCGCGAGGCAGGTGGCGATCAGGCGCAGGTTCATCGAGCCATCATGCCGTGCTTTGGCGGGCAAGGCAGGGCGCGGGCTTTGCTCGGCGCCTATCGCGGGTCAACGCGATGGCGCCGGCGCGATGGCGTGCTGCTGCGTCGCGCCGCTGGCCGGTGCCATCTCGCCGCGATGATCCCGGTAAGGCACCACGACCCAGACGATGGTCACTGCCGCCGCGAACACTGCCCATTCGATGGCGATCCTGAGCTTGGACTTCATCGTGATTCCTTCCCGAAGGTGGGCGCGCTAGACCTCGCTTGCACGCAAGACGCCGAAACCGATCGGCTGCAGCTCTGCGAGCGCGCGCTTCAGGCTCGCGCTGCCGGGCTTTTCGACGAAGACGCAGGGCTTGCCGTGGCGCTTGCAGTGGTCCTTGACGCGCCAGTAGGCGTCGTGGCTGATGCAGCCGGTCTGGCAGATCACCAGGTCGGCGGCGCCCAGCGTGGCGTCGAGTTGCGCGGAGCTTTGCTCTTCGCCGCCATCGTGGTGCAGAAAGCGCCCTCCCGTGCGCTCGACGATGTGCCGGTACAGCGGCACGCTCGCCGGCCGGCCGCCGACGCAAAGCACGGCGCGATCGGTGAGCTGCGGTGGTGCTGGTTCCGGCTGTGCAGCCATCGCTGACTCGGCCGCCGCCGCATCGGCATCGGCGCGGTTGCTATCGAGCGTGGCGGTCGCTTCGTCGGCCCGGCGGCGTTGGCGCTCGGTTTCCTGCTGCGACTGC
>JAMFRW010000132.1 GCA_026224975.1 Rhodoferax sp.
CCATCTGCTCAAGGACATCAGCGCGCAGCTGGGCATCGCCGCGCGCGTGGCCGTGCGCGTGAACCCGGACTTCGAATTGAAGGGGTCGGGCATGAAGATGGGCGGCGGCCCCAAGCAGTTCGGCGTCGATGTGGAGCAAATGCCGGAGCTGCTGGCGCGCATCGGCGCGGCCGGTTTGGCCTTCGAGGGCTTCCATCTGTTCGCCGGCTCGCAAAACCTGAACGCCGCATCGATTTGTGAAGCACAGCTCAAATCGTTCGATCTGGCGTGCCGGCTCGCCGAAGCGGCACCGGCACCGATGCGGTTTCTCAACCTGGGCGGCGGCTTCGGCATTCCGTATTTTCCCGGTGAAGAACGGCTCGATCTGGGCCCGATCGGCGACAACCTGGCGCGATTGAGTGAACGCGCGCGCGCCGAATTACCGCAGGTGTCGCTCGTCATCGAACTCGGTCGCTACCTGGTCGGCGAGGCCGGCGTCTATGTCGCGCGCGTCGTCGACCGCAAGGTGTCGCGCGGAGAAGTGTTCCTCGTGACCGATGGCGGCCTGCATCATCACTTGTCGGCATCCGGAAACTTCGGCCAGGTGATTCGCAAGAACTACCCGGTAGCCATCGGCAACAAGATGGCCGCGGCGTCGCACGAAACCGCCTCGGTCGTCGGGCCGCTCTGCACGCCGCTCGACCTGCTGGCGAACCGGATGGAATTGCCCGTGGCCGAGCCCGGAGACTTTGCGGTCGTGTTCCAGTCGGGCGCTTATGGCGCCAGCGCGAGTCCTCAGAGCTTTCTGGGACATCCGGCATGCGTCGAAGTGCTGGTGTGAGCGAGGCCCGGATCGTGTGCGAATACGGCCGCGAACGGCATGGCTGCGTGACGCATGTCGCTTTTGTGCGGCTGGATCGGCCCCTCGAGCAGATCGCCCGCGCGGGGATGCCGGATATAGTGCCCGGGCGCTAGAAACCCTCTGTTTACCAATTCCCCAACATGAAAATTCTCGTCACCGGCGCTGCCGGTTTCATCGGCATGCACGTCTCGCAATTGCTGTTGGCGCGCGGTGACACGGTGGTGGGGCTGGACAACCTCAACGACTACTACGATCCGCAGCTCAAGCACGACCGGCTCGCACGGCTGACGCCTCACGCGGCATTCCGCTTCGTCAAGATGGACGTGGCCGATCGTGACGGCATCGCCAAGCTATTCGCCGACGAGCACTTCGACCGCGTCGTGCACCTGGCCGCGCAGGCCGGCGTGCGCTATTCGCTGGTGAACCCGCAGGCCTACATCGACAGCAACATCGTCGGCTTCACCAACATCCTCGAAGGTTGCCGCCACACGCAGGTGCAGCACCTGGCCTATGCGTCGAGTTCGAGCGTGTACGGCAGCAACACGCAGATGCCGTTCTCCGAATCGCACAACATCGACCACCCGGTCAGCATGTACGCGGCCACGAAGAAGGCCAACGAGCTGATGGCGCACACCTACAGCCATCTGTTCGCGCTGCCGACGACGGGCCTGCGCTTCTTCACCGTCTACGGGCCCTGGGGCCGGCCAGACATGGCGTTGTTTCTCTTCACCAAGGCCATCCTCGAAGACCGACCGATCAATGTGTTCAACCACGGCCAGATGATTCGCGACTTCACCTTCGTCGACGACATCGCCGAAGGCGTGGTGCGCGTGCTCGACCGCGTGGCCACGGCCGACCCGGCGTTCGACTCCGCCCAGCCCGACCCGTCGCGCAGCAGCGCGCCGTATCGCGTGTTCAACATCGGCAACCACGATCCGGTGAAGCTGATGGATTTCATCGAGGCCATCGAGTCGGCGCTGGGCAAGACCGCGCAGAAGAACTTCATGCCCTTGCAGGACGGCGACGTGCCCGCGACCTTTGCCGACGTGTCACAGCTCTCCGAATGGACCGGGTTCACGCCCGCGACCTCGGTACGCGAAGGCGTCGGCCGGTTCGTCGCCTGGTATCGCGAGTACTTCAAGGCCTGAGGCTAAAGCCCAACGCCGACATCGGACAGACATCGTTTCGAGGACATTTCCATGACCACCATTGCAGTCATCGGCCTGGGTTACGTCGGCTTGCCGCTGGCCGTCGAGTTCGGCAAGAAGTTCAAGACACTGGGCTTCGACCTGTCGGCCGAGAAGATCGCCGCCTACGCCCGCCACATCGACCCCACGGGCGAGGTGAGCCACGAGAATTTCGCGTCGGCGACGCAGCTCTTCTGCAGCAGCGACCCGGCCATCATCGGCGAGGCCGATTTCATCATCGTGGCCGTGCCCACGCCGGTGGACGAAGCGCACCAGCCCGACTTCACGCCGCTGGTGAAGTCATCCGAGAGCGTCGGCAAGCACATCAAGCGCGGCGCGATCGTGGTGTATGAATCGACGGTGTACCCGGGCGCGACCGAAGAGGTCTGCATCCCCATCATCGAGAAGCATTCCGGCCTGAAGTGGAAGCAGGACTTCTTCGTGGGCTACAGCCCTGAGCGCATCAACCCGGGCGACAAGGAGCGCACGGTCACGAAGATCACCAAGGTGGTCTCGGGCGACACGCCGGAGACGCTGGCCAAGGTCGTCGAGGTCTATGGCGCGGTGATCACCGCCGGCGTCTACCCGGCCAGCAGCATCAAGGTGGCCGAGGCCGCCAAGGTCATCGAGAACACCCAGCGCGACCTGAACATCGCGCTGATGAACGAACTCTCGATGATCTTCCACCGCGTGGGCATCGACACGGTCGAGGTGCTCAAGGCAGCCGGCAGCAAATGGAATTTCCTGCCGTTCCGCCCGGGGCTGGTGGGCGGGCACTGCATCGGCGTCGACCCGTACTACCTGACGCACAAGGCCGAGATGCTGGGCTACACGCCGCAGGTGATCCTGGCCGGCCGCCGCATCAACGACAGCATGGGCAAGTACGTGGCCGAGCAGACGATCAAGCAGATGATCTCGCACGACCTCGCCGTCAAGGGCGCCGACGTGATCGTGCTGGGCATGACCTTCAAGGAAAACTGCGCCGACCTGCGCAACAGCAAGGTGATCGACGTGGTGCGCGAGTTGAAGAGCTTCGGCGTCAACGTGCTGATCCACGACCCGATCGCCGATTCCTCCGAGTGCGAGCACGAATACGGCGTGAGCCTCACGCCATGGGCGAAGCTGCCCAAAGCCTGCGCCGTGGTCGCGGCGGTGTCACACAGCGAATATGCCGAGATGGGCGTGAGCGCCATCGCCGAGCGCCTCGTGCCTGGCGGCGTGTTCGTGGACGTGAAGAGTTTCTACGAGCCGGCCCAGATCGAAGCCGCCGGATTGCGCCTGTGGCGCCTTTGACCCGATGCGCTCAGGAGCGCTGTAGCCGGCCGACGATTCCTGCTTCTTCGGGAATCGAGAAGCAATAGGGATACAACGATTTTTCGTTGCTCGACAGTTCCGGCCTACCACCATACTTAAGTATCTGCTCTTGGCAATACGCCAGATTCAAAGACATCAAGACAGCCGGTGCATTCACTCGAAGATTCAGTCGCTTCGGCGCCCGCACCTCGAAACCGAGCATGCGTTCATAATATCGAACATGGCGCGGATTGACTTCGATCAACAAATCGTTGAAATGGCGCAACCTGAAGGCATAAATAAACGCGACATGAAACAAGGATGCCAGTGCGCGTTTGGATCGAACCACGCTATCCATCGCCAGTTTGGTGAATTCGCAGATACTTCGGCCTTTTTGCCGCAGTACATTCGCCTCTTCCAGAAACAGTTCGTCGACCATCAGGCCTTCGGATGAATCGAACCCAATGGTGATGGTGCCGATGGTTAAATCACCATTACTGGCCATCAAGGTGATTCGATTGGCGCTTTGATTTTCGGGGAGCGAGGTGCTGAGGTATCCCCGGGTGGCATACATTCTATGGATCAGTATGCTGGCCGAACTCCGCAGGCCCGAGGAGTCTGCGGCTCTGATCTTCAAAAGGCGCTGGCCAATTTCATCGGGGAGCTCGTCGGACGACTCTTCGCCGTCCATCAACAGGGAGCGCAAATGGTGCGGAGGCTCGATCGGAAGCGTGATGATCGTATCGCCAGACACGCTGCCCTCCCTCTTCGTGAAAGAATCTTGTATCAATGGTCGGTCCACCTCAGCACCCTCCGTGCTTCGAGCCACTGGCAATCGATGTCGGGAGCAGCGGTTCGGCCAGCCCCTCTCTTTTTGCAAAAACGCCCTTGCCTGTGCTCCCCAGGACCTCTGTTCATGCGGTGTCGAAACCCGCGTTTTTCACGCCGGTCCGCTGCACCTGCGCGCCGACCAGCCCCGCTCTTTCCAAAATTTATGGCGAACGGCGCCGTAACCGATCTCGCGCGGTTTTGTCCGAGGATAGCAGGCAGGCCCGCCGCAGTTCAAGCAACCGACTGTAAACACACGTAGTCTCGCCAACGCGCAGGCGCTGCGCCCCAGCCCCTCGGCCAAAATGCCGAACGATTTGCCGAACGATCGCTGTAATTGTCGAAACACCATGACCGCTGACCTCCAAGAAAACCCAGTTCCGGAAGATTCACGGGACGGCAGTTCCGACTTATTCACCGGCCATCCGCGATTTACCGCAAGCGTGAACCACATTTCGTGCGGAGATTCTGCGGCGCAGTGGCGTCAATTGTTCGAGCGCCAGGGCAGCGCGGCGCCGGCGCAGGTCCAAGGTGATTTCGCGGTGGCGGTTACCGACACGCGCGGGCGGGTTTTTCTGGCGGTCGACCGGTTTGGAATCCGCACGATGTGTTACCGCATCGTCAATGGCACCCTGATATTTTCGGAACGCGCGGATGCGTTGGCCACAGTTTCTTCGCCGATCGATTCGCAGGCGATATTCGATTATCTTTATTTCCACGCCATTCCCTCGCCGCGCACCATCTTCAAAGATGTGTATCGCGTGCCGCCGGGACATTGCGTGGTGTTCGAGGCCGGCAAGGCGACGGTCGCGCCGTACTGGAAGCCCACTTTCTTCGAAAACCGCCAACCTTCGTTCGACAAGCTCGCGGCCGAATTCCGAGAATTGCTGTCCGCCGCCGTTCACACGCAGGTGGAATCGGCCGACGGCGCGCCGGTCGGCTCCTTCCTCAGCGGCGGCACCGACAGTTCGACGATTGCCGGCCTGCTCGGCAAAGCGACGGGCAAACCGGCCGAAACCTATTCCATCGGTTTCGACGCCCAGGGTTACGACGAAATGGAATTCGCTCGGATCGCCTCGCGCCATTTCGGCACCCATCACCACGAGTACTACGTCACCCCCGCAGATCTGGTACGCAGCATCCCGGAAGTGGCAACGCATTTCGACCAGCCCTTCGGCAATTCGTCGACGCTGCCTTCTTATTACTGCGCCAAGCTGGCTCGGGAAGACGGCATCCACATGATGTTGGGCGGTGATGGCGGCGATGAATTGTTCGGCGGCAATTCGCGCTATGCGAAGCAGCGCATCTTCGGTTGGTACGACCATATTCCGGCGCTGCTGCGCAAGAATATCCTGGAGCCGGCCCTCGGTTTGCCCGGCATGAACCGCATGGCGCTGGCGCGCAAGGGTTCGAGTTATGTGGAGCAGGCGCGCACACCATTGCCCGATCGGTCGGAAGCCTACAACCTGATTTTGCGGCTGGGCACGGCCGATGTGCTCACCGCCGATTTTCTCGAACGCGTGGATGTTTCGGCGCCCCTGCAGCAGCAACGGCAAGTCTGGCGATCGGCACAAACCGAGGCGCCGGTGAATCAAATGCTCGCCTTCGATTGGCGGTACACGCTGGCCGAAAACGATTTGCCGAAAGTCCTTGGCGCGACGCAATTGGCGGGCATGGCGGTCGGCTTCCCGTTTCTCGATCAGCGGCTGGTCGATTTTTCGATGCGATTGCCGGCGGAATACAAACTCAAGGGTTTGAAGCTGCGCTGGTTCTTCAAGGAAGCGCTGCGCGGGTTTCTACCGGACGAAATCATCACCAAGAAGAAGCAGGGTTTCGGGCTGCCCTTCGGGGTGTGGGCCGACAAGGATGCCGCCCTGCGAAAACTCGCCAGCGACAGTTTCGAATCGCTGAAAACCCGCAACATCGTGCGCGGCGAATTCCTGGAACGCCTGATGCGCGACCTGCTGCCGCAGCACCCGGGCTTCTACGGCGAAATGGTCTGGATCCTGATGATGCTCGAGCAGTGGCTTCAACATCACGCGCCTGATTTCAAGGTCTGAACGAAACCCCTTCTCCACGTCTCGGTGCGCCAGCCGCCTCATGAAATTCATGATTGCGTCGCGCGCAGCGTCGTATCGAAGCCGAAATCGCGCCAATACGCCGGTTCGTGAGGCATAAACCTCGTCTGACTTTTTCGAGCAATGCGGACGGCCGCTCTGGCCCGACCGCTTCCGATTCGAGACCCCGGAGACTTTCATGCATTCGATTCGCCTTCTGCGCGCGGGACGGGATGTGGGGCGCTGCGCCCTGGCCGCCGCCACACCCGCCGCCGTGCTGCTGCTGATGCCGGCCATGGCCTTCGCCCAAGCCTCGACTCAACCCGCCGCTCCTTCCACCCTGCCACCCGTCGTCGTGACCGCCACGCGCATCGCCACGCCGACCTTCGACATCCCCGCCTCGATCGACCGCATCGGCGGCGATGCCATTCGGGATGGCCGCGCGCAGGTCAACATCTCCGAAAGCCTGGGCGGCGTGCCCGGCCTCCTGGCGCGCGACCGCCAGAACTATGCACAGGACGTGCAGATTTCGGTGCGTGGCTTCGGCGCCCGCTCGACCTTCGGGATCCGCGGTGTGCGCATGTATGTGGACGGCATCCCGGCCACGTTTCCCGATGGCCAGGGGCAGATCACCAACGTCGACCTGGGCTCGGTGGAGCGCATCGAGGTCCTGCGCGGGCCGTTCTCCGCGCTCTACGGCAACTCCTCGGGCGGCGTGCTGCAGGTTTTCACCGAAGAAGGCAACGGCCGGCCGACGCTGGAACTCGGCGTTTCGGGCGGCAGCAACGGCGGCTTGCGTGTGGGCGCCACGGCCAGCGGCTCGAACGGCAGCTTCGGCTATGTGGTCGGCGCGAGCCACTTCGAGACCGATGGCTACCGCGACCACAGCGCCGCCGAGCGCAACATCGGCAACGTCAAGCTCACGCTGCGGCCGGACGATGCGAGCAAGCTCACGTTGATCGCCAACACGGTGTCGCTGCCCAAGGCGCAAGACCCGCTGGGTTTGACCCGCGCGCAGTTCGACAGCAACCCGCGCGGTGTCGACCCGTCGGCGCTGCTCTTCGACACGCGCAAGACGGTCGAGCAGACGCAGGGCGGGCTGATCTACGAGCGCCGCATCGATGCCGTCAACGAGCTGCGCGCGATGGTCTACACCGGCCGACGCACCACCGAGCAGTACCAGTCGATCCCGGTCGCGACGCAGGGCAACCCATTGCACCCGGGCGGCGTGATTTCCCTCGGCAGCGATTACAGCGGCACCGACTTGCGCTGGACGGCGCGCACCAACCTCGCCGACCGGCCGTTCACGCTGGTCGCCGGCATCGCGTATGACACGCTGGACCAGGATCGCCGCGGCTACCTCAACTACACCGGCACCGGGGCGAGCCAGGTACTCGGCGTGAAGGGCGCGCTGCGCCGCGACGAAACCGACAAGGTCTCGAACGTCGACGAATACCTGCAGGCCTCGTGGCAGTTCACGCCCGAGTGGTCGGTGAACGCCGGCCTGCGGCACAGCAGCGTGCGCTTCGATTCGCAAGACCACTACATCGTCGGCACGAACGGCGACGACAGCGGCGCCGCGCGCTACAGCGCCACGCTGCCGGTGCTGGGCGTGATGTACGCGGTCAACAGCAACCTGCACCTTTACGCCGCCGCCGGCCGCGGCTTCGAAACACCGACGCTGAACGAACTCGCCTACCGGCCCAACGGCGCGACCGGCCTCAACTTCGGCCTGCAGCCGGCGCGCAGCAACAGCGGCGAAGTGGGCCTCAAGGCCAGACTCGATGGCCTGGGCGACGTGACGGCCGCCGTCTTCCAGACCCGCACCACCAACGAGATCGTCACGCTGACCAACACCGGCGGCCGCTCGACTTACCAGAACGCCGGCGCCACACGGCGCACCGGGCTGGAGCTGGGCTGGAGCAAAAACATCACCGAAGACCTGCGCGCGCAAGCGGCCTTTACCTGGCTGGACGCGAACTACCACGACGGCTTCAAGACCTGCACCGCCGCGCCGTGTGCGACGCCGAACGTAGTGATTCCCGGCGGCAACCGCATCCCGGGCGTGGCGCGCACGTCGCTCTACGCGGCGCTGAACTGGACCCCGCCGCTCGGTTGGCGCGGCGGCATCGAAGGCCGCTACCTGAGCCGCGTCTACGTGAACGACGCCAACAGCGACTCGGCTGCCGGCTACGCCATCGCCAGCGTCAACGCCGGCTACGTGATGCAGCTCGGCGCCTGGCGAGTAACCGGCTTCGCGCGCGCCGACAACCTCTTCGACCGCAAATATGCCGGCTCGGTGATCGTCAACGAAGGCAACAGCCGCTTCTTCGAACCCGCGCCGGGGCGAACGTGGCTGGCGGGCTTGTCGGGTACGCTGGCGTTCTGAGCCACCGCCGGACGGACCACCGTCACCCCTCATGAGCCTCGACCAGACGACCCACGCGCCCACCCTCCCATCCGGCTACTTCAGCGCCCCGGTATCGCAAACCGATCCGCTGATCGCCGAAGCCATCGCCGGTGAACTCGGACGCCAGCAGGACGTGATCGAGCTGATCGCCTCCGAGAACCTGGTGAGCCGCGCGGTGCTGGAGGTGCAGGGTTCCATCCTCACCAACAAGACGGTGGAAGGCTACCCCGGCAAGCGCTACCACGCGGGCGCTGCCCATGTGGACGTGGTCGAGCGCGCCGCCATCGAGCGGGCATGCAGGCTCTTCGGCTGCCGCTTCGCCAACGTGCAGCCGCATTCCGGCAGCCAGGCCAACCACGCCGTGCTGCACGCCGTGGCCGAGCCGGGCGAGAAGATCCTCAGCATGAACCTGAACGCCGGCGGGCATTTGAGCCACGGTGCGTCTGTCAACTTCAGCGGCAAGTGGTTCGATGTCGCGCACTACGGCGTGCGGCCGCAAGACGGGCTGATCGACTACGACGAGGTGATCGATTTGGCCCGCCAGCACCGCCCGAAGCTCATCATCGCCGGCGGCTCCGCCTACCCGCGCGCGCTCGACTTCGCCGCCTTTCGCCG
>JAMFRW010000133.1 GCA_026224975.1 Rhodoferax sp.
ACACCCCCGCCGCGCGCTTGGTCACCGTGCACCAGGGGGGGGGCGACTATTGCCGGCGGGGCGTTCCGGGCGACTAGATCGAGGCGGTGCGGCGCCGCCCCGGGCCCGACCGGCCGTTCTTTCTGTACGTTGGCAAGCTGCACGCCAACAAGAACATCGTGCGGCTGATCGAAGCCTTCCACATGTTCGTCGCTGAAACCGGATCGGACATGCTGCTCGTGCTGGCCGGGCGTCAAGTGTGGGGTTGCGAAGGCATCATGGAGACGATCGTGCGGCTCCAACTGACCGACCGTGTGCGGCTCATCGGCCACCGCCCGCAGGCCGAACTGCCGGCGCTGTACAGCGCCGCTGCGGCCTTCGTCTTCCCGACGCTGTGGGAGGGCTTCGGCTTGCCGGTCGTCGAAGCCATGGCCTGCGGCACGCCGGTGATCACCTCCGACATCGCCTGCCTGCCCGAGATCACCGACGGCGCGGCCTTGCTGATCGACCCCGAATCGATCGTCGACCTGGCCGCGGCGATGCATCGCGTCCACAGCGACTCAGCCCTGCATTCGGACCTTCGCGCGCGCGGCCTGGCCCGCGCCGGTTGCTTCGACTGGAACCACACCGCCCGCGCCACGCGCGATGCGTACCGCCGTGTGCACGACGCTCGCGCCCGATGATCTGCATCGTGTCGCCCCACCTCGACGACGCGGCGTTGAGCTGTGCCGACCACGCGCTCGCCTGGCGCGCCGCCGGTGAAGAGGTGATGGTGATCAACGTGTTCGACCGGGCCGGCACACCTTCGGCCATCGCACCTTTCGTGGCCGACAGCATCCGATCGGCCGGTGCCGCGGATGCGGCGGCCTACGAGGCAATGCGCGTCGAGGAAGACACACGATGCCTGCAGGCGCTCGACGTGTCGGCTCGCAACCTGGGGCTGATCGACGCTGGCTTTCGAGGTGCCGACGCGCCTGACTATCCGACCATCCGAGCATTGCTTCCCGGCCGTCTCGCAGCCCGCGAACTCGCACTGGTCGCGCGCGTGCTGGAGGTGTTGGATGACGCCATCGCGCCGGCCGACAAGGTGAGTCTCATCATCGGCCCGCTCGGCATCGGCGGCCATGTGGACCACCTGATCGCCCGCGCGGCCTGCGAGCGCCTGGGCTCGCGACGCCTGGGCTACTACGCCGACATGCCCTACGCCCGCGCGCCCTGGAACTGGCCCGGCGCGGCGCTCCTGCAACTGCTGCGCGCGCGCACCAGCATCAAGCGCATGAGCGACGCGAAGCGCAGTGCCCTCGCCCACTACCGCTCGCAGATGCCGCTGCTGTTTCGGCGCGGGCCGCCGCGCTACCCGGAAGTCCTGCTACTGCCACACGGCTGAGCGGCCACTGTTCCAACGTCGTCGTCTGCGGAGGTGCCATGTCGGTTTCGAGAATGATCTCTGCCTTGCGCAAACGCAGCGTCGCCGACGTGCTCGGCTACGGCGTGATCCTCACGCGAAACGCGCTCGGCCTGCCCAACCACTTGCGCACGCCCGACCGGGATCTGCTGGAGCGCACCATCCTGCCGAGGTATGCCACACGCGGCGACGTGCAGACCGTGCTGTTCGTCGGCTGCGAATGGTTCACCCGCCACTACGAACAGCTCATCCCCGGCCGCAGTTACTGGACAATAGACCCCGACCCGTGGAAGCGTCAGTTCGGCGCGCGTGACCACGTCACCGCCGGCCTCGAAGACCTGACGCTGCACTTCCCCGGCGGGCACTTCGACCTGATCGTGTGCAACGGTGTCTACGGCTGGGGGCTGGACGATGCCGCCGCCTGCGAGAAGGCGTTGGCGGCCTGCTTCGAGTGCTTGCGTGAGTCAGGCGAACTGGTCTTCGGCTGGAACGACGTGCCCGAGCACGCACCCGTGTCGCTGGCCACGCTGCCCTCGTACCGGCGCTTCACGCCCCTGGCTTTCGACGCACTCGGCGGGGCGACGCAGGTGATGGCCGATCCGCAGACGCGGCACATCTTCGAGTTCTTCGTGAAGCAGCCGCCGCGCGCGGGCTAACGATCCCCCGGCATCAGCCCCGTCGCCCATTCGAACGCGGCGAGCGGCCAGACCTTGGGCGTGCGATCGGCGTAGACCAGGCCGTTGTGGTAGACCGGCACATGGCCTTCCACGAAGTACGGCAGGCCGGCCCAGGGCACGTCTTGCCAATTGAAGTAGACAAGACCCGACACGCAAGGCGTGGCCGAACCTGCGGTGCATTGCATGTACGGCAGCCACACGAGCATGCTTTTCATCAGCGTCCAGGTTTCGTTCAGTTCGCTGAAGACACCCATGCCGCTGGTGTCGGGCACGTCGGGAAACGCGTGCACGCCGGGCGGCCCGATGGGACCGCGGTCCGAGCCTTCGGAGCCCGACCATTCGGTGATGACGGTTGCAAAGTCCAGCGGCAAGGCGCGGATCACCGCGTCGTATGCCAGCCCGTAGCCGTTCTGCGCGTAGACATCGAAGCCCGCATCCCGTGCGACCTTGGCGTAGCGTTGCACGTCTTCGGCTTTGTAGATCGGCGTGTCGAACACGAAGGAAACGAGCCGTGTCGGATCGAGCGCCTTCGCGGTTTGGGTGACGCGCTGGAAGTACGGCATGTCGTCGGAGCTGCTTTCGCTGCCGCCGAACCAGAAGATCACCGAAGGCCGGTTGTAGTCGCGTTCGATCATCGCGCTGAACATGCCGATGGCGATGTCGCTCACGCCCGGCGCGATGAACTTGGCCCAAGCCGGTATCTCCTCCGAGAGCAGCAGGCCGATCTCGTCGGCGCGTTTTGCCAAGCGTTCATCGGGCGGGTAGTGGATGGAGCGCACATAGTTGGCGCCGAGCTTCTTGATGAAGCGCAGATCGGTTTCGATGGCCTCGGGGTTGGCGACGAAGCCGCTGTCTCCGTACAGATCGTGCCGCGAGATGCCGCGCAGGAAGAGCGCGCGGTTGTTCAGGAATATCTGGTTGCCGCGGGTTTCGATGCGCCTGAAGCCGATGCGGTCGTGCACCGCGTCCGATGCTTGCGGCCCGTCGTAAAGCGTCACGAAGAGATCGTGCAACTGCGGTTGCTCGGGTGACCACAACACCGGTTGCGCCACGCTGAAACTGCACACGAGTTCATTGATCGCCGCACTCGCGCCAGGGGCGGCCGGCCCCTTCGCCACGCAGTTCGCGAGCATGGTGCTGCCGCGTGTCAACCCGACGAACGCAGCGAGTTGCGAAGCCGTGCCACCGCCGATGCGCAAGCGCACCGTCACATCGCTTCGGCTCAGGTCGGGGCTCAGCGTGCTGGTCGCGAACACATCGGTCACGATGGGCCGGGCCGACCACACCAGCGTCACGTCTCGCACGATCCCGGGACGGTGTTCCCACGGCACGGGCAGCTGGTAGGCCAAGGCGCCCAAGGCCGGCACATACGGGTCGGTGAAGCCGCCCGGCACGGTGCTGTCGGTGAGCTTGTCGTCGATGTCGACTTCGAGCTTGTTCGCACCGTTGAGCACGAGTGCGGAACTCACGTCGAGCCGGGTCTGTTTCAACGCCACCAGCGTGCCGACCTGCACGCCGTTGAGCCGCACCACCGCCGTGTTGACGATGCCCGCGAACTCGATGTAGGCCACCGCAGGCCGCGCGGCCAGCGCCATGGTGAAGCTTCGCGACCAGTGTGTGACGGTGCCGGTGAGCGGTATCGCGCCGGGCACGACGGCCTGGCTGGAGAAGCCGTCACCCTTGATGTCCCACAGGCCGTTGAGCGACACGGTGTTGCGCGCCGACGAGGCGGCCATGACCTCCACGCCGGCATGCGCCGGCAACGCCAGACAGCACATGACCGAAGCCACCAGCCACGCCCAAGACATTCCCAGAATTCGCTGCAACACGGCTCGCTCCCGACCGGTCACCCGGCTCATGTGAGGCCGCGAACCGCGCGCCAGGTTTTTTCGATGCCGTGCTCGAACATGATCCGCGGCGACCAGTTGAGCGACGCCCGGGCGCGGCTGTTGTCGAGCACATTCACGCCCACGTCGCCGGAGCGCTGCGGCAGGCGTATGCGCTGGATGGTCTTGCCGCTGGCCGCCTCGACGGCCGCCAGCACCTGGTTGACGCTGCGCCCCTCGCCGCCCGAGATGTTGAGCAGGTCAGGCGCGGCGGCGGTGGCGGCGAGCATCGCGGCTATCACGTCATCGATGAAGACATAGTCGCGCACCGCTTCGCCATCACCGAACACGCGCACCGGCCGGTCGTCCAGCACGCAACCGAGTGCGACCGCCACCAGGCCCTGGCTGCCATAAGGGTTCTGGCTCGGCCCGTACGGGTTGGAGAGTCGCAGGATGGTCACTTCGAGCGCGGTGGTACGCGCGTAAAAACTCAGGTAGTTCTCGATCGTCAGCTTGCTTTGACCGTAGGCCGACTTCGGCGCGAGCGGGTGTGCTTCGGTGATCGGCAATTGCTGCGGCTCGCCGTAGATGGTGCCGCCCGACGAGGCATACACGATGCGCCGAACGCCCATCTCCCGCGCGAGTTCGAGCATGCGGATGGTGGGCAGCAGGTTCGAGAGCAGATCGTAGTTGCTGCTCTCGGTCACCATGTTCGGGAAGGTGGTGGTGATCAGGTGATAGACGGTATCGACGCCCTTCATCGCGGCGCGCAACACGCTGTCGTCCATGAAGTCGCCGTGGATCAGTTCCACGCGGTCGAGCACGCGGCGCAGGTTGGCCGTGGAGCGGCTCGGCCGCGTGAGCACGCGCGGACGAACGCCCTGCGCCACCAATGCATGCACGAGGCTGGAGCCGATGAAGCCGGCGCCGCCCAGCACCAGCACCGGGCCGGCAAAGGTGGGAATCGCGGTGGCGGGTGAAATGGTGTCCATCATGGCACCACGGTCGTCGTCGGGTACTTGTTGTTGCGCAGGTCGTAGGTGAACGAGAAGCCCATGTTGCGGTAGAGCGGCACGATCTTGTTGATGTACTCCTCGAAGAAATCGGCGACTTCCGCAATGCGGCGCTGCGGCACGAACACGATGTCGTAAGGCCGCAGCAAGATGTCGGACGAGACCGTCTGCTCGAGATGACCTTGCAGATCGAGCTTGATGAACTGGGGCTGGCCGGAGGCCGAATTGCGCAACACGATCACGTTGTGCCGCTCCGCGCCCTTCTTGAAACCGCCGCTTTGCAGGATCGCCTGGAAGGCCGTGAGGGGGCCCTGATCGAGCACATGCGCAGCGGGCGCGTTGACCTCACCCGCCACGAAGATGCGTGAGAGCGCGTACTTGCGCAGGATCACCGTCGATTGCGGGTTGCGCAGCGTGGCGCCGTAGCGGCGCGTCAGCTCCTCGCTCATCTGCCGCACCGACATGCCGCCCACATTGAGCTCGCCGATCAATTGCAGCGACACATTCAGGTCGGGCCCGATCACCAGTTGCTCGTTCAGCTCGGGGTTGTAATAGAACTTCACATCGACCTGATCGCCGGGCTGCAGCTGATAGCTCAGCGTGGCGCCTTCGATGGGCAGCGTTTGCGTCGGCGCATTCGCCGGCAGCGCTGCCGATGCGGGCGAAGCCACGGCCTGCTGCGCGAGGATGTCGGCGGCCGGCGTGGCGTGCTGGCCGACCTTCTCCGAGAGGCTTTCGCAGCCGGCGGCCAGGCTGCCGAGAACGAGGCAGGTGATCGCCGCCAATGAACGGTTTCGGGGACTGAAGATGCGCATGAGACGGGTCGGGGTCCGGTGAAAGGCTTATCGATCGATCCGCACCGTCTGCGGCGGCTGGCGGCCGGGCAGGCGGATCAGGAGAACGCGGCCGGTGCTGTCGTGCATCCAGCCGCCGGCGTCGGCCAGGCCGGCTGCGCTGGTGACGTGGGCGAGTGTCACGCCATCGGCCACCACACGCGTCGGCGCGGTCGGCCATTGGCGCACCTGCAGCCACCACGGGCGGCTGGCGGCGGCAAGCGAACCGGTCGCGGTGCCGATGGCGAGTTGTACCGAGGCGGTGGTTTCGGTCCAGGCAAGCGGCGTCTGGCGCTCGATGCCGCTGCGGTATTGGGTTGTCTTGCCGTCGTCGTCGCTGAGGGTGAAGCTGCCGTTGGCTCCGGGAAACACATCGAGCATCAGGAAGTCATCGACCACCTGATCTGCGTATTGGCGCACCGGCCCCATCGGGATGATGCTGCCGGCGCGCACCAGCATGGGCAGTTGCTGCAAGGGCGCGGCGATGTCGATCTGTTGCCCGCCGGTGTAGGAGGCGCCGGTGTAGTAGTCGAGCCAGGTCGCACCTGCCGGAAGGTAGAGATGGCGGGTGGCCGCACCTTCGGTCACGACCGGCGCCACCAGCAGCGCCGAGCCCAGCATGTACTCGCCGCTCTGGGCGTGGGTGTTGGCATCGGCCGGGAAGTGGAAGAAGGTCGGCGCGAGAACCGGTGCGCCCTTCGCTTCGGCCTGTGCAAAAAGGCTGTTCAGGTAAGGCATGAGGCGATAACGCCATTCGATCGTCGCCTTGGCCACCGAGGTGTAGGGCTCGCCGAAGCGCCAGGGTTCACGCAGCGGCGAGGTGTTCATCGAGTGGTTGCGCAGGAACGGCGTGGCCGCGCCGAACTGCAACCAGCGCACGAACAACTCGGCGTTCGGCACGCCCAGGAACCCGCCCACGTCGGCCCCGAAGAAGTTCTGGCCCGAAAGCCCCATCGATGCCGCCACCTGCACTTGCACGCGCAGTGACTCGAAGCTCGAGTTGGTGTCGCCACTCCAGTTGGCCGCGTAGCGCTGAATGCCGGCAAAGCCTGAGCGCGAGACGATGAACGGGCGCAGGCCGGGCTGGGCTTCGGCCAGCGCGTCTCGCAGCACGGCCGCTTCGGTCAGCGCGTAGATGTTGCGGGTGGTGTATTCGTAGCGCGGCTGGCCGTCGAAATCGAAGACCACATACGCCATCTCGTTGGCCGCGGGCTCGTTCAGGTCGGCCCACAGGCCGCTCACGCCGGTGCTGACGAAGAGCTTGAGCGCACTCTTGAAGAAGTCGCGTGACGAGGCCTTGGTGAAATCGAACCAGCTCACGTCGCCCATCCAGATGTTGCTGATCAGCGGGTCGCCGTTCGGGTCTTTCACCAAGTAGCCCGAGCCTGCGGCATAAGCCCAGAGCGGGTCGTAGACCGTGACCAGCGGCTCGAGGATGTTGACGCGCTGAAAGCCCAGGCCGGCCATCTGCGAGTTGAAGCCGACGTAGTCGGTGAAGGTGCTCGGGTTCCAGCTCATGGTGAAGAGCCGGTCGGTGTAGTCGAGGTCGAGAAAGAACGCGTCGCACGGGATCTGCCGGCTGCGGAATTCGTTGGCGAGGCTCAGCACCTGGGCCGCACTCGAATAGCCGAAGTGCGCTTGCAGGTAGCCGAGTGCCCAGCGCGGCGGGCGCGGCGTGCTGCCGGTGAGCGCCGCGAAGGACTGCGCCACATCGGCCGGCGTGGGGCCGGCCATCACGTAGTAGTTGAGCGTGCCACCGACCGCGGCGATGGTCAGCAGATCGGGCGAGCGCTTGGCAAAGTCGAAGACCGAAATGGCCGGGCTGTCGAAGTAGAGGCCGTAGGTGGCGCCGGCGTTGTAGCCGTAGAAGAACGGCGTGCTCGAATAGAGCGGGTTGGTCTGCTCTTCGTACGCAGCGCTGTCGGTGTTGCGCATGGTCATCTCGCGCCCGCGCCGGTCGATGGAGCCACCGGCCAGGCCCATGCCGAAGAAGTTCTCGCCGGCTCTGGCCGACTTGACGGCCACGATGGTGCCACTGGCCGAATCCCATTGCGCGCCACCCGGCAGGTCGGCACTGATCACGCTGCCATCGCCACGCAGCAGCAGCACCTGCATGGGGTTCTTGACGACGATGGCGCTCAGGTTGCCCTGGCGCAGGTAGACGTTGGCGCTGTCTTGAAAGACCTCCGCAGTGCCTGCGGCGGCGGCCATCGGCAGCGTGGCGCCGGTCGAGAGCGTGCGACCGTTCGGCGGCGTGACCTCGACATGAATGATGGCCTTGTCGAGAAAGTCGATGCGCAGGCTGCCGCCGCCGGTGAGCGCCATCGTCGCGCCGTTGGCGGTGGGCGTGACGGTCCCGACCGGGCCGAGGGCGATGGTGGCCGCGAACGCGCCTGCGCTTGCGAGCAGGGCGAAAAGCGCGAAGAGAATCCGGATACCGGCTTTCATGCTCACACCTTTTGCATCATCACGACCAGCCACGGGTTCACCGGTGAGCCGCGCAGGAAGCCGAAGGTCGGGCGCGAGACCAGCCAGAAGATGAAGCGCACCGGCGTGCCGAACACCATGCCCTTGAGCGAATTCTTGCTGCGGATGAAGCCCCAGTAGTTCTCGTTCGGCAAGGCACTCGCCGGCCCGCAGCCTGCGGCGCCGAAGAGCCTTTCGTAATCGCCGACCGAGAGCAGGAAGCGCGAGGTCGGCGGATTGAAGCGGGGCTTGTAGCTGCCGGGCGTGCGGCCGTGGAAGATGTCGCACGGGAACCAGCGGTTGGGGCTGCTGACGATCACATAACCGCCCGGCCGCAGCACACGCACCATCTCGCGCGCCAGGTCGAGCCGCTGCTGCTCCACATCGGCAGCGG
>JAMFRW010000134.1 GCA_026224975.1 Rhodoferax sp.
CGTCGAAGTCGAGCCCCTTGTCGCGCATCTCGGACAGGATGAAGTTGGTGGTGCCGTTGATGATGCCGGCGATCCACTCGATGCGGTTGGCGGTGAGGCCTTCGCGCAGCGCCTTGATGATGGGAATGCCACCGGCCACCGCGCCTTCGAAGGCGACCATCACGCCACGCTCGCGCGCCGCGGCAAAGATCTCCGTGCCGTGCACTGCCAGCAGCGCCTTGTTGGCAGTGACCACGTGCTTGCCGGCGGCGATGGCTTCGAGCACCAGTTCGCGGGCGATGTCGTAGCCGCCGATCAGTTCCACCACGATGTCGATCGCCGGGTTGGCGATGATCTTGCGGGCATCGGCCACCACCTCGGCGGCGTCGCCCACCACCGCGCGCGCAGCCTCTAGGTTGCGGCGCGCGACCATGGTCACATCGATGCGGCGACCGGCGCGGCGGGTGATCTCCTCCTGGTTGCGGCGAAGCACGTTGAAGACACCGCTGCCCACGGTACCCATGCCCAGCAGGCCCACTTGTATCGGTTTCATGGCACTCATTGCGTGTGACGTTTTCGGTAATGTTCCAGGAAGCGGGCGATGCGGCCAATGGCCTCGCTCAGGTCATCGGAGTTGGGCAGGAAGACGATGCGGAAGTGATCGTGCGTGGCCCAGTTGAAACCGGTGCCCTGCACGATCAGCACCTTCTGCTCGGCGAGCAGTTCATAAGCAAACTGCTGGTCGTTGGCGACCGGGTACATCTTGGGATCGAGCCGCGGGAACATGTAGAGCGCGGCCTTGGGCTTGACCACGCTGACGCCGGGAATCGCGCTCAGCAGTTGATACGCCAGATCACGTTGGCGGCCCAGGCGGCCGGTGGGCGCCACCAGATCGTCGATGCTTTGATAACCGCCGAGCGCGGTCTGGATGGCGAGCTGACCCGGCGTGTTGGCGCAAAGACGCAGCGAGGCCAGCATGTTCAGGCCCTCGATGTAATCCTTGGCATGGCGCTTCTCGCCCGAGACCACCATCCAGCCGGCGCGGTAGCCACACGACCGGTAGTTCTTGGAGAGGCCGTTGACGGTCACGAAGAGCACATCGTCGGCGAGCGACGAAATGCTGGTGTGGGTGTTGCCGTCGTACAGCGTCTTGTCGTAGATCTCGTCGGCGAAGACGATGAGCTGGTGTTGGCGCGCCACCTCGACGATCGCCTGCAGCACGCTGTCGGGGTACAGCGCGCCGGTCGGGTTGTTGGGGTTGATGACGACGACGGCCTTGGTGCGCGGCGTGATCTGCGACTTCATGTGCTCGATGTCGGGCATCCAGCCGGTCGACTCATCGCAGAGGTAGTGCACCGGCGTGCCGCCGGAGAGGCCCACCACCGCGGTGTAGAGCGGGTAGTCGGGGGACGGGATCAGCACCTCGTCGCCATCGTTGAGCAGCGCGTTCATGCCCATGGCGATCAGTTCGGAGGCGCCGTTGCCCAGGTAGACATCGTCGATCGTCACGCCGCGCACGTTCTTCTGCTGCGTGTAGTGCACCACTGCCTTGCGCGGCGCGAAGAGGCCCTTGCTGTCGGTGTAGCCAGCCGTGTGCGGCAGGTTGCGGATCATGTCCTGCACGATCTCGTCCGGCGGTTCAAGGCCGAACGCCGCCACGTTGCCGATGTTCAGCTTGATGATCTTCTGGCCCTCTTCCTCCATCTGGCGGGCCTTGTCGAGCACGGGCCCGCGGATGTCGTAGGCGACGTTGGCGAGCTTGCTCGACTTGATGATCGGATTCAAAAAACCTCCCGGGA
>JAMFRW010000135.1 GCA_026224975.1 Rhodoferax sp.
CCTGCGATGTCGTTGATGCTGCCGGAAACCAGCGTGACCGCGCCCACGGTGTCGGTGCGCCCGTTCAGGTCGAAGACGGCGCTGGCGCCGTTGACCGTGAGCGCGCCCGCGTCGGGCAGCACGTTGTCGGTGCCGAGCCGCAAGGTGCCCGCGCTCACCGTTGTCGCGCCGGTGTAGGTGTTGGGCGCCGCCTGCGAGAGCGTGACGCGGCCGGCGCCGGTCTTGGTGATGCCCGCGGCGCCGGAGATCACGCCGACGACGTTCAGGCCGGTCGCCACGTCTGCGGCGCTGAGCGTCGTCGTGGCCGTCATCGCCGTCGGCGCGGTGAGCGTGCCCGCGCCACTGCTGCTGGAGACCGTGCCGCCCGCGCTCGCCACGCCGGCGTTCGTCACGTTGGCGCCACCGGTGATGTCGAGCGTGGCACCCGCGGCCAAGGTGACGTTCGCCGCGTTCGCGCCAAGTTTGGCCGCCGCGCCGTCGACGCGCAGCGTTCCGGCGTTGATGCCCGTGTCTCCGGTGTAGGCGTTCGCGCCCTGGAAGGTGACGATCCCGGTGCCCGTCTTGGTCACGCCAAAGGCGCCGCCGATGGTGCCCGAGACGACAAGCCCCACGGTCGGATCGCCACTGCTGAAGGTGGTGGCGCCGGTCAGCGTGATGGCGGCCGACGACAGCGTGCCGTTGCCGGCGACGCTCGAGATGGTGGCGCCGGCGCTGCCGAACGTCGCGTTGTCGACGTTGGCTCCGCCGGTGATGTCGAGCGTGGTGCCCGCGGCCAACGCGATCGCGCCGGCGCCGGCCTTGGCCGTGGCGCCGCTGACCTGCAGCGTGCCCGCGTTGACATTGGTGATGCCGGCATAGGTGTTGGCGCCGCTCAAGGTCACGGTGCCTGCGCCGGTCTTGGTGAACGTGTTGGCCGCACCGCCGGTGATGGCGCCGTTGAGGTTGAGCTGGTCGGTGAGGGTGGTCGCGTCGAAGCTCGTCGCGCCGTTGAGCGTGATGCCGCCGGTGATCGTGCCGCTGCCGTTGTTGGCCGAGACGATGGCGCCGGCGCCTGTTGCGATGGCCGAGTTGCCGAGGGTGGCGCCGTTGCCGATCTGCAGCGTCGTGCCGGCGGCCAGCGTCATCGCGCCAGTGCCGGCCGTGGCCGTGGCGCCGCTGACCGCCAGCGTGCCGGCGCTGAGCGTCGTCGTGCCGGCATACGGGTTGGTGCCGGTCAGGGTCAGGGTGCTCGCGCCCTGTTTCACCAGGCTGCCTGCGCTGATGGCCGAGCCCGCCACCTGGCTGCCTGCGCCGGTGAACGACAGTGTCGTCGTGCCGGCCGCGCCGGTGGAGATGTTGCCGATCTGCAGAGCCGCGGCGTTGGTGACCGCGATGGCCGCGCCGGTGGCATTGGTGGTGACCAGCGAGCCGTTGAGCGTGGCATTGCCCGTGCCTGCGTTGAGTGCGATGGTGCTGTTGCCGGCGTTGATCGACTGCCCGGTAGCGAGCGAAATGCCGCCGGCCCCGGAGTTGAGCGCGATGGCGCCGTTGTTCGTGCTCAAGCCCGCGTTGAGGGTGATCTGGTTGGTGGCGTTCAGCGTCAGCCCGGCGGCGGCGGTGCTGAGTGCGACCGGCGAGCCGGCGACGACCAGGATGTTGTTCGTCGCCGTCAGGGTGATCGCCGTGCCCGCGGCGTCCAACACGCTGGGCCGGATGGTCCGCGCGCCCAGCAGGCCGTTGACCCCTGGATAGGCTTCACCCGGGGTGATGGTTTCGTCGATGGTGAGGTCGCTCGGGTCCAGCAGCCAGGTGCCGGCCTGCCCCGACACCGCGCTGGCGTCGACGCTGCCGGTACTGATGCCGAGGTTCTGTTTGCCCGACGTTTCGACCAACCCGCCGTTGCCGCCGAGCGGCCCGCCGCGCGCCGTGATGGCGCCGTCGAAGAGCGTGGTGCCGTCGGACCAGACGACGACCTTGCCGCCGTCGCCGCGCTCGGTGGCGTTGGCGCTGAGCTTTGCGCCTTGCTGCACGATCACATCAGCGGCGTTGCGCACGTCGGCATTCTTGCCCTGATAGTCGCCCCCGACGAGCACGCTGCCGCCGCCTGCCGCGCCGTTGGCCGAGAGCACGGCGGTCTTCTCGACCAGCACCTGGTGGCCGAGCACCTGGACCTCGCCGCCGGCACCGCCGGGTGCACCATCGGCGCTCACCTGGCCGGAAACGCGCGTCACGCCGGCCGGCCCACCGTCGATCACCACCTTGCCACCCTTGGCCGTGAGCCCACGCGCCTGCACCACCCCGTCGAGGTTCAGCACCGTGTCCACGAATCCGCTGCGCGCCACCGCCCGGATGTCGGCGGTGCCGCCCTGGGCCTGGATGTTGCCGAGCACCGAAAGGCGCGCGTCCAGCCCGTCGTTGCGGGCGTTGAAGAAGATCAGGCCGTCGCCGTCCACGTCGACCAGCACCGAACTGGCCGCGGCCAGGCCCACGCGGCCAGCGACGATGCTGCCGGTCTGCTCGACGATCGGTGCGACCAGCGCCACCGTACCCGAGGCGCGGATGCTGCCGCCTGCCACGATGCTGCCGGGTGCGGTGCTCCCGCTGAGCAACTGGTAGCGGCCCGATTGCAACGCCTCGTTGCTGATGCCCAGCGTGGTCGCGACCAGGCCGCCCACATCGACCTGCGAGCCGGCGCCGAAGATCACGCCGCGCGGGTTGGTCAGGAAGATGCGGCCGTTGGACTGCATCTGGCCGAGGATCAGCGAGGGGTCGTAGCCGGTCACGCGGTTGAGCAGCACCGAGCTGGCGTTGGGCTGCTGGATGACCACGCGCTCGCCGGCGCCGATGGAAAAGCTCTGCCAGTCGATGCCGGCCTTGCCGGTGGTCTGCGTGATGGCGAGCTGGCCCGGCGCCGTTTGCTGGACCTGTGTCTGCCCGAAGGACGGCGTGGCGCCTTGCGGCAAGGCCATCGCCAGCGACTGCGCCGCCAGGCAGGCGGCAAAACAGACGGGCTTGATCGAGAACCGGGGCGTACGGCGGTGGCGCGCTTGAGACGAGGAAATCATGACGGGTCCTTCGGGAGTCGTTTTTCTCGCTGCGCGCCGGGCGCCGCTTTGCTCAAAAGAACTTGGTGAACTGGGCGTAGAGCCGCGGGTTCTTGACCTGCTTGTCACTCTTGGGGTTGCCGCTGAGCGGCGAAGCCAGGCTCACGCGCAACGCGTATTCACCGGGGCGCACCCAGGCCACGCCGATGCCGGCATCGGTGTAAGTCGCGCGGTTGTCGAAGGCCGAGCCTTGCGTCGAGGCATCGTGGCGGTACCGGATGCTGCCGGCGTCGTAGAAGACGCTGAAGGCCATCTCGCGTGAGACGTGGCCGAACCAGGCCTCGGGCGGCAGCAGGCGTAGTTCGAGCGAGACCATGGCGCCGGTGTCGCCGGTGCCTTCGCCGACGGCATAGGCGCGCAGGCCGTCGGGGCCGCCGAGGCGAAACTGCTCGCTGGTGTCGAGGTTGTCGAAGGCGTACTGGCCGCGCAGCGCCACATAACCGAGCAGCCGGCCTTCGACCACGCTTTGCAGCCGGTTGAATGCGAAGCCGAGCTTGCGGTAGGTCTTGGCGTCGTCGAGCGCGGCCGGGCGGGGCGTGACGTAATCGATCTGGCCGATGGCGAGGTTGAGGTCATAGGTGCTCACGCCGCCGCGCAGCAGGTTGTCGCGGAAGTCACCGGTCGCCCCCAGCGTCAGGCTGTTGACCTTCTTGTCGGTCGTGCTGAGGCCTTCGGTGTCCTTGTAGCGTTTGACCTCGACCGCGCCGAGCGTGAAGAGGTTGAGGTTGCGCGAGCGGATGGCCGGGTAGAGCACGTAGGCGGTCAGGTTGGAGGCGGTGCCGTGCACATCGAAGCCTTGCGAGAACTGGTCGCCGCTCAGCTTGTAGTCGACGAACGAGACCGAGCCGCCGATCTTCCAGCCGTCGGTCCCGAGCGGCAGCGTGTAGCCGGCCAGCAAGAAGCGCAGGCCGCTGTTGGCAGAGGTCAGCGCGTTCAGCGTGAGCGCATCGCCGCGGCCCAACGGACTGTTGTAGGAGACCAGCCCGCCCAGCCGTTCGACGCCAAGAAAGCGCGAGCCGTTGACATCGAAATCCACCTTGCCCGACCAGCGCTTCTCGGCCGTCGGCGTGACGACGAGCGAGGCGGTGCCGGGGATGGAGCCGGCCTGCACTTCGAACTTGGCCGTCATGCCGCGCAGGTCGTTGAGCAGGAAGACGACGCGCTCCACATCGCGCACTTGCAGGATGCTGCCGGGCTTCAGGCGCGCCAGATAACCTTCGACGATCTCCTTGCGCACGGGGATGTCGTCGCTCCAGTTGAGCACGATCTTGTCGAGCCGGCCTTCGAGCACCGCGATGCGCACCGTACCGTCGGTCGAGTCCTGCTCCGGCAGGTAGGCGTAGCCGAGGTAGTAGCCCAGGTCGCGCTGCAGGAAGCGGGTGACTTCGGCTGCGGCGTTGGCCAGGTCTTCGTAGTGGCGGCCGGGGCCCACGTAGGCTGCGGTGAGGGCGGGCAGGGCCTGGCGCAAGGCGTCGGGCGCATCGGGCGCCACGGTGTAGCCCTTCACATCGAGCACGATGTCTTCGTCGGGCTTGCCGAGTTCACGCGGCGGCGGGGCGCTGGGGGCGCGGGGCAGGTTGCCGACGTCCGTGGCGGTTGGTGCGGGCTTGGGGGCGAGGTCTGTCGGGTCGGGTCTGACCGAGGGAATCGTGGAGCCGGGCGGGGGTGGCGGCGGCGCTTGTGGCGTCGTTTGGGCCCCGGCGCCGGAGCAGCCTAGCAGCACACAAAGCGCCTGGACGAGTGAAAACTGGTGTGCCCCGGCTTTGCTCATTCTTGCCCCGTCCTGCTGCTTCTGAGTGTGCGATCGATGTTAAGCGAGTACCTCGTCATGAGCCCTTTTTATCCGACGCAGCGGCTCCTTCAGGCAGATGAAAGATGCTGTATCAGGCCAGTGAATGGGCGGTTTGGCGATCCCTATGTTCGCCCACAAAAAGTGGGAAAGAAGGGATACCAACTTGGCGCCTGCCTGCGATACTTTGCGACACCCAACGTAGCCCCGAGCCCTATAGCCGTGAACGCAGTACCTCACTTGCTCGACTCCTCGCCAGACCGCGCAGCCCTTCCGGCACGCGTTGCCGGAGCCTCGCGTTGAGCGGCCTCGCGGCGCTGGCCGCCTCGGTCGACGCTTGGCTCCAGCCGCTCCACGGCGACCTCGAACCCTGCGGCAAAGATCCCGAGTACGACAACGATTTCCTCGCGCTCACGCAGGCCGTGGCTGGCAAGCCCGAGTCGCAGTTCGGGCCGGCCGAGCCGCCCGAGTGGGTTCGCGCGAAGGACACCGCCGAGAAGATCTTCGACCGTTGCCGTGACCTTCGCGTCGCGATCTCGTGGACCCGCAGCGCGCTCGCGGTCGAAGGCATAGGCGCCTTGCCGCATGGCCTGCGCCTGGTGCACGGCCTGCTCACCGACATGTGGGATGGCCTCCATCCGCTGCTCGACGATGGCGACGCTTATGCCCGCGTCAACGCGCTCGCGCTGCTGGTGCGCGCACCCGATGGCCTGCTCGGCGAGTTGCGGCTGGCCAGGCTGATCGACAGCCGCACCATCGGTGAGCTGACCGTTCGCAATGTCGAGATCATGCTCGGCACCTTGCCGGCGCGTGCCGGTGAAGCCGCCAAGAGCCGCGACCAGGTCGTGCAGATGCTGGCTGCAGCCGATGCTCAGTCGCCCGCCTTGCGCGAGCAACTCGATGCCGCGATCGCCCAGCTCAAGGCACTTGGTGTTTTCCTGAATGACAAACTCGGCAGCGAGCAGGCGCCCGATCTGCGGCCCATGATCGTGATGATCGGCAGCATCGTCACCCTGATGCCTGCGGTGGCGGTGCCCGAGGAGGCTGTGATGGAAACCGAAGTCGAAACCCCCGCCAAGCCTGGCGCGGTCGCCAAACCGGTGGCGCCGGCATCGGCCTTGTCGGGCTCGGTGCTCACGCGCGCCGATGCGATCCGCGCGATCGACATGGTCTGCGATTACCTCGACCGTGCCGAACCCACCAGCCCCGCGCAGCTTTTGCTGCGCCGCTCGCGCCGCCTCATCAACCAGAACTTTTTGCAGCTCTTGAAGGAGTTCGCGCCGGCCTCGCTCGACGAGGTGGCGCGTGTCATGGGGATCGATCCGGCATCGGTCGACATTGATAAAAAAACTTGAGCCATGCATGATCGGCGACTTTCATCGGCGTCCGCTGTGCCGTGACAAATGCACGAAGTGAACACTTTGCTGTCGATTGCATACGTCATAACATTCTCAACAGCGGTCTTATTTCGCACCCAGCTTCGCACCAGGAGTTTTCATGAGCAGCAGCCAGAAATTCATCGCCCGCAACCGTGCACCCCGTGTCCAGATCGAATATGACGTGGAGGTCTACGGTGCCGAGAAGAAGGTCCAGCTCCCGTTCGTGATGGGCGTGCTCGCCGATCTGTCGGGCAAGCCGGCCGACCCGCTCGCGCCTGTGGCCGACCGCAAGTTCCTCGAAGTCGACGTCGACAATTTCGATTCGCGCATGAAGGCCATGAAGCCGCGTGTGGCCTTCCAGGTGCCCAACACGCTGACGGGCGAAGGCAACATCGCGGTCGACCTCACCTTCGAAAGCATGGACGACTTTTCGCCCGCGGCCATCGCGCGCAAGGTCGATGCGCTGAACAAGCTGCTCGAAGCACGCCAGCAGCTCTCCAACCTCGTCACCTACATGGACGGCAAGACCGGCGCCGAGGATCTCATCTCCAAGGTGCTGGCCGATCCCGCACTGCTGCAAACGCTGGCCACCACGGCCAAGCCGGCCGATGACGCCAAGGCCTGACATCCCCCGGTCATCCGAACGTCACATCATCCAGCGCACACAGGAGTTCTCACATGGCTGATACCCAAGCCGCCGCAGCAGCACTAGACGGCGTCACGCTCGAAGGCAACGACCTCGCGTCACTGCTCCAGAAAGAATTCAAGCCCAAGACCGACGACGCCAAGAGCGCCGTCGAACTGGCCGTTCACACGCTCGCGCAACAGGCGCTGTCGCAAACCCAGATCATCGGCAAGGACGTGATCGGCACGATCGAAGCGATGATCGCCGCGATCGACAAGAAGCTCTCGGAACAGGTGAACCTGATCCTGCACAGCGCCGATTTCCAGAAGCTCGAAGGTGCATGGCGCGGCCTGCACTACATGGTCAACAACACCGAGACCGACGAGCAGTTGAAGATCCGCGTGATGAACATCAGCAAGGCTGATTTGAGCAAGACGCTCAAGCGCTTCAAGGGCACGGCCTGGGACCAGAGCCCGCTCTTCAAGAAGGTCTACGAAGAAGAGTACGGCCAGTTCGGCGGCGAGCCCTTCGGCTGCATGGTCGGCGACTACCACTTCGACCAGAGCCCGCCCGATGTGGAGCTGCTGGCCGAGTTGGCCAAGATCGCGGCCGGCGCGCACATGCCCTTCATCACCGGTGCCTCGCCCACCATCATGCAGATGGATTCGTGGCAGGAACTCGCCAACCCGCGCGACCTGACCAAGATCTTCGGCACGCCCGAATACGCCGCCTGGCGGTCGCTGCGCGAGTCGGACGATGCGAAGTACATCGGCCTGGCCATGCCGCGCTTTCTCTCGCGCCTGCCCTATGGATCGCGCACCAACCCGGTCGACGAATTCAACTTCGAGGAAGACACCGGCGCGGCCGACCACAGCAAGTACACCTGGGCCAACGCGGCCTATGCGATGGCGACCAACATCAACCGGTCGTTCAAGGAATACGGCTGGTGCACCCGCATCCGCGGCATCGAATCGGGCGGCGCGGTGGCCAACCTGCCGTCGCACAGCTTCCCGACCGACGACGGCGGCGTCGACATGAAGTGCCCGACCGAAATCGCCATTTCCGATCGCCGTGAAGCCGAACTGGCCAAGGCCGGTTTCATGCCGTTGATCCACCGCAAGAACAGCGATTTCGCGGCCTTCATCGGCGCGCAATCGCTGCAAAAGCCGGCCGAGTACGACGACCCGGATGCGACTTCCAACGCCAACCTCTCGGCGCGCCTGCCCTACCTGTTCGCCACCTGCCGCTTCGCGCATTACCTGAAGTGCATCGTGCGCGACAAGGTGGGCTCGTTCAAGGAGCGTGACGATATGCAGCGCTTCCTGCAGAAGTGGGTCATGAACTATGTCGATGGCGACCCGGCGCACTCGTCGGAATCGACGAAGGCACGCAAGCCGCTGGCCGCGGCCGAAGTCGTCGTCGAAGAGATCGAAGGCAACCCCGGCTACTACAGCTCGAAGTTCTTCCTGCGGCCGCACTACCAGCTCGAAGGGCTGACCGTGTCGCTGCGCCTCGTGTCGACGCTGCCCTCGGCCAAGGGCGCCTGACGGGGCAACAGATTCACGCGGTCTCTCCCTCATTGTTGTGGCGCAGGGGGGTCCCGCAATAGCGGGGAAAAGCGCTGCAACGTCAATCGCTCTCTCAGGAGGGCAAATCAGGAGCAAGCATCATGGCAATGGACCAATTCTTGAAGATCGACGATATCGAAGGTGAGTCCGTCGATTCCGTTCACGCGAAGACGATCGACGTTCTGGCCTGGAGCTGGGGCATGTCGCAATCGGGCACCACGCACATGGGCGGTGGCGGCGGTTCGGGCAAGGTCAATGTGCAAGACCTCTCGATCACCAAGTACGTCGACAAGTCGTCGACCAACCTGATGCTCGCCTGCTGCGACGGCACCCACTTCAAGGAAGCGCTGCTCACCGTGCGCAAGGCCGGCAAGACCGCGCTCGAATACGTGAAGATCACGATGAAGGAAGTGATCATCTCGTCGGTCTCGACCGGCGGCAGCGGCGGCGAAGACCGGCTGACCGAGAACGTCTCGCTCAACTTCGCCGAAGTGAAGGTCGAGTACACGCCGCAGAAGCCCGATGGCACCGGTGACGCCGCGAAAGACATCACCTGGAAGATCGCCGAAAACATCGTCGGTTGATGTTCCGACGCGCCGGCCGGCCCCGGCTGGCGCGTGTTGAGACCCACAGCTCGACCCCCAACCGAGGTGGCCCATGCACGGCGACATGTTCCTGAAGCTCAAGAGCGCCAAAGGCGGTGACGTCAAGGGCGAGGCCAACGATTCGGTGCATGGCGGCGAGATCGATGTCATCTCGTTCTCGTGGGGCATGAAGGGCGCGTCGATGGGCGCGGCCGGAACGGCGGCGCGGTCGACCATGGACTCGCTGCACATCACCAAGGAAGTGGACTGTGCCTCGACGGCGTTGATGTCGGTGCTGCGCACCAACGATGTCGTCAAGCAGGCGGTGCTCTCGGTGCGCAAGGCCGGTGGCGGCCCGCCGCTCGACTTTTTGACCATCACCATCGCCGAAGGCCGCATCAGCGGCTACGAACTGGTGACCGACCCGCAAAAGCAGAGCCGGTTGATCGAGCACATCACGATCAGCTTCCAGAAGATCGAAGTGGCCTACGTGGGCCAGAACAAGACCGGCGGCCCGACCGGCACCACGATGTTCGAGGCCGAAACGGCCGATTGAAGGCCACATGAATCTCACCACCTCGCTGAACGCCAGCCTCGCCGCCGGTGACCCGCAAGCCGCGCTGGCGCAACTTCAGGCCGAGGTGCGCGCCAACCCGGCCGATCCCAAGCGCCGCATCTTCCTGTTCCAGTTGCTGTGCGTCCTCGGCCAATGGCCGCGCGCGCTCAACCAGCTCGATGTGGCCTCGCAGATGGATGCCGAAGCCCTGCCGATGGCGCAGACCTACCGCGAGGCCATCGCCTGCGAACTGTTGCGCACGGAGGTGTTCGCCGGCCGCAAGGTGCCGCTGCTCTTCGGCGAGCCCGAGACCTGGGTCGCGCTGCTGATCGAAGCCTTGCTGCGCGATGGCCAGGGCGATGCCGCCGATGCCCGCCGCCTGCGCGACGAAGCCTTCGAGCAGGCACCCGCCGCATCTGGCCGCATCGATGGCGAAGCCTTCGAATGGATCGCCGATGCCGATATGCGCTTGGGGCCTGTGCTCGAAGCCGTCATCAACGGCCGCTACTACTGGGTGCCGTTCAACCGCCTGTTGCGGGTCGAGATCGAAGCGCCGGAAGACCTGCGCGACATGGTCTGGGCGCCGGCGCATCTGGTGTTCGAAAACGGTGGCGATGCGGTCGCGCTGATCCCTTCGCGCTACCCCGGCTCCGAAGCCACTGGCGATGGCCTGCTCGCGCTCTCGCGCAAGACCGAATGGAGCGAGCCGCTGCCCGGCTTTTTCACCGGCCTGGGCCAGCGCGTGTTCGCGGCTTCGGGTGGCGACAAGCCGCTGCTCGATGCGCGGCTGATCGAATGGGGCGAGCCGCAGGATGACGAAGGCGACGCTTCTTCCGGAGCCTCGTCGGCCAACAGCACAACCGGTGCCGCACCGGCTTGACCGAGTGCCTCCATGGCCGACCCGACCTCATCCTCCACGCCCCAGGAGCGCCTGCAACCCGCGCTGCTCGACCGGCTGACCGACCTCGAACCCGACGTTCGCCAGGAGTCGCGTGACAAGCGCGTGCTCACCAAGAACGCGCTGCGCGAAGCCGTGCTGCGTGACCTGGCCTGGCTCTTCAACAGCACCCGGCCGAACGATCTGGAGTGGGC
>JAMFRW010000136.1 GCA_026224975.1 Rhodoferax sp.
CGAGGACCCGCCCGTCCTTGTAAATCGCGTTGTACCCGGAGTAGGCATCGGCCTGCAGGATGCCGCGGTAGTGCTTCAGATGCCTCGCCGGGTGCTCGCCCTTGCGGTCGGTCGAGTATTGGAACCACACCGCCGGCGGCGCCTTGTCGCCGCTCGCGCGGTCATCGCGCACGTATACCCACAGCCGTGCCGTACGCGTCGTCTTGCCCTTGCCACCGAGCGCACGGATCGGCGTGTCGTCGCCGTGGACCTTGCCGGCCTTCAGCACGTAGCGGCCCAGCGCGTCGGCCAGCGGCGTCAGCATCAGGCCGCAGTTGCCCATCATGTCGGTGATGGTCGAGCGGCTCATCTCGACGCCGTCGCGGCCGTAGATCTGGCACAGCCGGTACAGCGGCACGTGATCGGCGAACTTGCTCACCGCCATGTGCGTGAGCAGACCGGCGCCGGCCATGCAGCGGTCCATCGGCCGGCTCGGCGCCAACGCCTGCGTGATCGTGTGGCAGCCGGCGCAGGCCAGCTTCGGGCGCACGTGGCGCACCACGTGGAAAGTGCCCGGCTCGTAGTCCAACACCTCCGAGACGTCCTGACCGATCTCCCGCAGGTTGCCGCCGCAGGCCGCGCAGCCACACTGGCCCTGCGGCGTGTGAACGACCGTGCGTCGCGGCAGGTGTGCCGGCAGATCACGCAGCCCTGGCCGGGTCTTGGGTTCGCGCTTCTTGCGCTCGGCGTCGAGCGACGTCACGTTGGACTTCAATCCGTCGTCGGCGCCAACTTCGGGAGTCGGTGCAATCGCAGGTGCTGCGACCTGGCCACCAATCAGGTCCAGCTGCGCGTGTTCGAGCTTCTCGCTGGAGCGGCCGTACTTCATGCGGCGAAGGTACGTTAGCTCGACCTTCATCTTGTCGATGGTCAGCTGCGCGATCTTCAAGGCCTCGTGCGAGCGCTGCACTTCACTGCTCAATGCGGCGTTGCGTGCCACGAGGTCTGCGAACGTCATGGACCGTAACTTTGCCGGTCTTGATCGGCGCTCGCAACGGGGCTTGTCCCGTCAACCAATTGCCTTGGCGAATTGCCTCGCCGACTACACCGCCATGCGTGGTTGCCAAGTGCGTTCGGGATGCCGCCAGTCGATGCCTTCGAGCAGCATCGAGAGTTGCGCCGTGCTCAGCGAGACGCTCCCGCTGTCGGCCTGCGGCCAAACGAAGCGGCCTCGCTCAAGACGCTTGGTCAACATGCACATGCCGTCGCCATCGCTCCACAGCAACTTCACCAGATCACCTCTGCGGCCTCGGAAGGCAAACACGTGGCCGCTGAACGGATCCTCGGTCAACGCCATCTGCACCTTGGCCGCCAGCGAGTCGATGCCGCAACGCATGTCCGTCACGCCGGCGGCAAGCCACACCCGGGTTCCGGCGCGCGGGCCGATCATTCGCTTCGGCGCAGCGCGCGCAAGACACTGCTCAGCATGGCCTCGTCAACGCCGCCGCGAAGGCGCAGTTGGGCGCCGGCGAACTCAAGCTCGATGACGCCGGGACGGGCGCCTCGGCTGGCCGTAGCGGTCGGCGGCGGCGAAGGCGCCACAGCGGCATCCGCAATGACACAGACCGGCAGCAGCGTGGCACCTGCCGGCGCCACCGCGTCCTTCGCCCTGACATGCTCTCTTCGCCACTTGAACAGGAGATTGGCGTTGATGCCGCCCTTCATCGCGATCGCCGCGACGGAAGCGCCGGGAACCAGACTTTGCGCGACCATGTCGTCCTTGAACGCCCGGTCGTGCAACCGACGGGTCCGCGCCGACTCTCTTGCTTGATCCTTCATGGTGTCCACCATCTCCGTTGGTGCACACCATCAAGCGGGTACGCACTCCATCAGATCAGATGTTGCCGAGCGGCGAACCCTGGCGCAATGACGGTGCTGGTCGGACTATTACGATCGGCCAGCGCACGCTGTGCCACGTCTCGGTCGATGACGGCCAGTTCGGCGGCCAGACGCGCGAGTTCATCGTGATGACGCAGTGCCATCCGCATTTGGTGGGCCGGCAAAGGCAGGGCCTCGAGCCGCCGCGGCCCCGCTTGCTAAAGATGTTGCCGGTCTCCTTGGGCACGAGGTTGGCATGAAGGATGGATTGAACCCGGTTCTTGAGCCGCGTCATCTGGCCGACCAACTGTGTCCGCTCGGCAATGACTCGGCGTTGAAGTTCGACATCCTCGGGCGGCATCCAGACCTCCGGCAAGAACTGCGCGGCGTGCAGACGAGCAAGGCTCGCAGCGTCGATCTTGTCCGTCTTGACCTTGGCCCAGGCGATCGCACGCACCTGGAGCGCGTTGGCGATGACCACGCGACGCACGAAGGGCGTCAGCAGGCGGACGATGATCGCCGTATTGCCGGTGGCCTCGAGCACCACATCGTCTTCCTTGGTCAGCACCTTGTTCGCGAAGGCCAGCACGGCTTCGCGTTCCATGGCGAAACGGCCGTGGTCCTTGACCACGCCTTCGTCGAGGATCGCAACCTGTCCGAAGTTGCGATGCACGTCCAATCCGATGACTCTCATAGTCGACCTCCTGCAGTGGTTGAATCAGGGCGGAAGCTTGCGGTCAACACGACAACTACGGATCCGCGCTCACAGCTCAACCGGGCGAATCGAAGGGGCAGCCGGATAACAACTCGAGCTCGCAGCTCATTGTCGAATGCCGGCCTGCCCGCAAACACGTGCTCCCGTCGCCTCTATCCCGGTGCGCGAACATTACTCCGCCGTTCGAAGCCGCGCCGAGGGTGGTGCGAACTCCAAGCATGCCGGGCAACAACCACC
>JAMFRW010000137.1 GCA_026224975.1 Rhodoferax sp.
ACATCTTGCGGCCGTCGAGGCCGGGCAGCATCGCCACGCGTTCGTCGATGGCGGCGGATGGCAACACGAACAGCTCGCGGCCGGCGCCGAAGAGATGGTTGAAGCGCTGCGCCAGGTCACGCGCCATCTCGATGTGCTGCACCTGGTCGCGCCCTACCGGAACGCTGTGGGCGTTGAACATCAGGATGTCGGCCGCCATCAGGATGGGGTAGCTGAAAAGCCCCATCGTGATGCCAGCATCGGTCTCTTCACCCGCCGCCACATTGGCATCGGCCGCGGCCTTGTAGGCGTGAGCGCGGTTCATCAGCCCCTTGGACGCCACGCAGGTGAGCAGCCAGGTCAGCTCGGGGATCTCGACGATGTCGCTCTGCCGATAGAAGGTGACGCGCGAGGTGTCGAGCCCGGCCGCGAGCCAAGTGGCGGCGATCTCGAGCCGCGAGCGCTCGATGCGCGTCGGCTCGTCGCACTTTATGAGCGCGTGGTAGTCGGCCAGGAAGAAGAAGCTTTCCACGCCCGGTGCGCGGCTTGCCTGGATCGCAGGGCGAATCGCGCCGACGTAGTTGCCCAGGTGCGGTGTGCCCGTGGTAGTGATGCCGGTGAGTACGCGATGGGTCATGAGTCGATAAAGGTTCGGAAATCTTGGCTGAGCTACCGGCTGCGCGCGCCTAGCACATCGGCCACGGCCCGCGCGTCGAAGCCCACGAGCTTTTGGCCGCGCACCAGCAGCACCGGCGTGCCGGGCGCGGCGGCGTCGGCAAACTGCGCGGCGCACGCTGAGTCGGACTCGATGAAACACTCGCTGAACGGCACCGCGTTGGCGGTGAACCAGTTGCGCGCCTTGGTGCAGTACTCGCAGATATTGGACGAGAGCATGCGGATGTCGCCCGGCTTCGCGGCGGCCGCCACCTGCTCGCCGATGCGGTCGCTGTGCCAGCCCTGCACCGCCTGCGTCGCCCAGCCCACGCCGATCACGATGGCCGACACCGTGAGCAGCGAACGCAACCGCTCGCGCGTGCTCCTGGCGTCGACGGGCGATCCGCTCATGTCGCGCGTCAAACGGCGGCGGTGACCACCATCTCGACGCGCCACTCCGGTTTGGCGAGCTTGGCCAGGCTGGTGGCGCGGGGCGGCGCGACGCCCGGGGCGACCCAGTCTTCCCAGATCGCGTTCATGCCGTCGAAATCGGCCAGGTCGGCCAGGAAGATCTGGCACATCAGGATGTGCGCGTTGTCGGTGCCGGCTTCGTGCAGCAGCTTGTCGATGGCGGCGAGCACCTGGCGGGTCTGGCCGCGGATGTCTTGCGTGCCGTCGGTCGCCACCTGCCCGGCGAGGTAGACGGTGCCATTGAAGATGGTCATTTCCGACAACCGGTCTCCCACATGGAAACGACGCAGTCCTTGTTTCATTCGCTTAGCTCCGTGATGTGAATCGTTGAATTTCTGCGGCCCGATGCTCACGGTTTGTGAGAGTGGCCTTGTTTGTTATGCCGATGTCCATGCGTATGCCCCGTCTTGCGCGCCGGCGCGGCGCCGTGCGCCTTCTGGCCCAGCTTGCTTTCGGTGCCGGCCAGCAGCTTCTGGATGTTGCCCATGTGGCGCCACAGCAGCAACAGCCCCATCACGCCGACGGCGGTGGCAACCGGCCCGAAGCCCCAGAGCAGCACTTGGTAGAACGGCGCGAACACCGCCGCGACGATGGACGCCAGCGACGAATAGCGAAAGAAAGCGGCGATGATCGCCCAGGTCAACAGCGTCGCCAGCCCCAGCCACGGGTTGAGCCCGAGCAGCACGCCGGCGGCCGTTGCCACGCCCTTGCCGCCCTTGAATTGGAAGAACACCGGCCAGAGGTGGCCCAGGAACGCTGCCAGCCCGACGAGCGAGACCGTGCCTTCGCCCAGGCCAAAGCGCTGCCCGAACTGGTCGGCCAGCACCACCGGCACGAAGCCTTTCAGTGCATCCAGCACGAGCGTCGCAATGGCCGCCTGCTTGTTCCCCGAGCGCAGCACGTTGGTCGCGCCGGGGTTGCCCGAGCCGTAGGTGCGAGGGTCGTTCAAACCCATCGCGCGGCTCACGATCACGGCAAACGACAGCGAGCCGATGAGGTAGGCCGCCAGCGTGGCAATCGCGGGATAGAAGGTCTGCATGAGGGCAACGCGGGTGATCGGGCCGCCATTTTGCACTCGGCGCTCGCAAGGCATCGGCGATCGATCGAGCGATCAACTCGCGATCGGTGCTTGCGGCGAATGTGAAACCGTTGGAAACTTCGGTGCGATTTACAACACAAGTCGGGGACAACTGTGAAATGAGTCCGGTTTTGCGCTCATTCGGCCGCCGCCGCATCGGCGTGGCCGTGACCATCGTCGTCGCCGCGTTGCTGGCGATCGGCGGCTGGTGGGCCGGTTCCACGCCGGCCGCGCCAAGCGCGCCCGAGGCGCACTCCCAGGCCGCCGCCATGGCGCGACCAATCAACTCCGAACCGCTGATGTCGGCGGGCCCGCCCGCCGCTGGCACGGTTTCGGCACCCACAACCACACATCCCGGCGCCAAGGCCCGCGGCAAGCCGGCTGCGGCCACGCCGCCCACGGGCATGAACGCCGACCAATGGACAGCGCTGCAAGACGCGCTGCGTGACCACCCGCAGCGCGAAGCCGAGCTGGCGCGCATCTCCGCCTACATGGCGTTCCAGTCGCTGCAAACCCGTTACCGAGAGCTACTCGCGCAGGGCCCGACCGGCCAGGACGAAGCACGCGCCATCGCGGCCGCGCTGCTGCAGGAGTTGCCTGCCCATGTGGCGCGCGGCGAAGTCGCTGGCGGCGAGGCAGTCCTGCTGCAGCAGTCGCTGTTCGATACCCTGGGCTCCGACGCCGCCGCGCGCGTGCAGCAGCGTCTGGCGCTGCGCGACGCCATTCCCGTGCCGCAGGATGTGCAGGCGCAAGTCGCGCTCGATGCCCGCTACAAGCGCGAAGAAGCCGCCTTGGTGAGGGACTGGGGTGCGCGCCCGGCCGCGCAACGCGACCCGGCAACCCTGGCCGAGGCGCTCGACGCACTTCGCCAGAACATCTTCGCCGATGCAGCCGAGCCCTCCGGCACGCCGTCCCCGGTATCCGCTTCTCCGTCTCCCGCTTCGCCGTCTCCCACCACCACGACCAAGACGACTGGAGGATCACGATGAACCGAACCCTTTTCGCGGCTTGCCGCCGCTGGCTGCTGGCTGTCGCGTTCGGCGCGCTGCCCGCCTTCGCTCAGGCCGGTTACTTCCAATGGGATGTCGTCCAGTTACCGGCCAGCAGCGGCGCCTCGTGCGGCAACGGCACGCCTTACCGCTTCTTCGTCAACCGCACGCCCTTCACGCGCAACACCACGGTGCTCTACGAAGGCGGCGGTGCCTGCTGGGATCAGGCCGCCTGTGAGGGTCAGGGCCCCCTGCATGCCGCCAACACCAATGGCATCCCGGCCGACTACATGCAGCGCCTGGACACGCAGGCGGTGTTCGGGCTGGTCACGCCGTTCACGGCGCGGCTCGACCCCTTCCAGGCAGCGCCCACGCAGTCGTGGAACATGGTCTTTCTGCCCTATTGCACCGGTGATGTTCACACCGGCAGCGCGATGCAGATCTACAGCGACAGCAACCCTGCGACGCCGCGCGTGCAGTACTTTCGCGGCCAGGCCAATGTGCGCGCGGCCGCGGCCTGGCTGCGTGCCAACCTCGGCAAGCCGAACGATCTGCTGATCACCGGCTTTTCGGCCGGCGGCGTCGGCGCCACCGCCACTTATGCGGTCATGCGCGACGCGCTGGCGCCCACCGGCCGTTCGCAACTGCTGGCCGACAGCGGGCCGCTGATGCCGGCCTCGCGCACCACCACACCGGACAAGGCGCCCTCCCTGCTGCTGCACAACACCATTCGCGACGCCTGGGGGCTGGACTTGCCCAACGGCCTGGTGACCAGCTTCGCCGGCCGGGCGGGCTTCGATGTGAACGACATGGGCAGCATCAGCCCGGCGCTGGCGCTGCGCTACCCGAAGGATCGCTTCGGCTACCTGCTCTTCCAGCAGGACGCGACCTTCTCGGGCTTCAGCTACGCGAAGTTCTATCCCGAGATCGCCATTGCCGCCGCGACGGACCCGAACCTCTATGCCGCGCTGCTCAACACCCGCTGGCGGTATGACATCGGCAAGCTCCGCACCGTCCTCGACGGGCAGGCCAACATCGGCTACCACATGGCGTTTTTCCGGCCGTTCAACAACTCGCACTGCCTGACCATCGTGGACTGGAGCGGCACCGGCATCGAAGAAGTCGGCCTGACCAGCATCGCCCCCTTCGTCGACAACATCCTCGCGCGCGGGCCGGCGCCGCTGCGCAACTACGAAACCGACAACAGCTCCGACCTGACCCGGCCGGTGAGCTGGGTGCTGACCTTGGTGACGCTGTTCGGGCTGATCTGAACCGCTAAATGGCGCAGTTCACCGGCTTGGCTCCCAGCAAGTCGGTGAGCACACCCGGCGCGATGCCGACGAGGTAACCGCGCCGCCCGCCGTTGATGCAGATGCGCGGCAGCGCCAGCGCGGTGGCTTCCACATAGACCGGCATCTCCTTGCGCGTGCCGAACGGCGAGGTGCCGCCCACCTGATAACCGCTGTGGCGCTGCGCCACCTCGGGCTTGCAGGGCTCGACCGACTTGGCGCCGATCTGCCGCGCGAGGTTCTTGGTGCTGACCTGCTTGTCGCCGTGCATCAGCACGATCAGCGGCAGGGCGCGCTCGTCCTGCATCACCAGCGTCTTGATGACCTCGTGCTCGGGCACGCCGAGCTGCTGCGACGATTCGGCCGTACCGCCGTGCTCGACGTAGTCGTACACATGCTCGGTGAAAGCGACGCCGTGCTGGCGCAGCCACTGCGTGGCCGGCGTTTCGCTGACGTGGGGAATTTTCTTGGTCACTGCGCCGGGTCGCGGTGCTTCCAGCGGATCGCGTCGACCGCCGCCAGCAACTCGGGCGAGAGTGTGGTGCCCCAGACATCGAGGTCCTGGTCGAGCTGCGCGAGTGTCGTCACGCCGATGATGGTGCTTGCCACGCGCCAGTTGCCGTAGCAGAAGGCCAGCGCCAGCTGCGTCGACATGAGGCCGTGTTCGCGCGCCAGGGCGTTGTAGAGGCGCGCGGCCTCGAAGGCTTCCGGCCGCGCCCAGCGCTGCTTCTTCATCGAGTCGTAGAGGTTCAGGCGCCCGGTCGCGCCGGCCACTTCGTACTTGCCCGTCAGCGTGCCGAAGGCCAGCGGCGAATACGCGAGCAGGGCCACACCCTCGCGGTACATCACTTCGTCGAGCCCGTTGTCGGCCACGCGGTTGAGCAGCGAGTAGCCGTTCTGCACCGTCGCCACGCGCGGCAGGCCGTGCCGCTCCGCCACCTTGAGGAACTCGCTCAGGCCCCAGGGCGTTTCGTTGCTCAGGCCGATGTAGCGGACCTTGCCGGCGCGCACCAGTCGCGACAGGCCTTCGAGCTGCTCCTGCACGCTCGAATTGACCGTCTCTTTCGCCGGGTCGAAATAAACGGCGCCGAAGGTCGGCACGTTGCGGTTGGGCCAGTGGATCTGGTAGAGGTCGATCACATCGGTCTTCAGGCGTGCAAGCGAGTCTTCGCAGGCCTTCACGATGTCGGCCGCGGTGAGGTCGGGGCTGCCGTTGCGCACCCAGTCCATGTTGCGCGCCGGGCCGGCGACCTTGGTGGCGAGCACGAGTTGGTTGCGTGCGCCGGGCCGCGCGGCCAGCCAGTTGCCGATGATGCGTTCGGTGGCGGTGAAGGTCTCGCGCCTGGTCGGCACCGAATACATCTCGGCCGTGTCGATGAAGTTCACGCCGCGCGCCAGCGAATGGTCGAGGATGGCGTGCGAGCCGGCCTCGTCCACTTGCTCGCCGAAGGTCATGGTGCCGAGGCAGATGGGCGTGACGCGCAGGTCGGTCGCGCCGAGAGAAATCAATGGAAGTGTGCTCATGCAGCAAAGTTTAGCCGCGTGAGATGGAGCTTGCAGGCGGGCATGGAGCCCGCCTGAGAGCGGTCAACGCGCGGGGCTCAAGGCGCGGTGATCCGCGGCCGGCGCAACCCCGGCACGCCCAGTCGCTCCGGCGACAAATACTGCTGCCGGTAGATCTCGAACGGCAGGCTGTCGTTGACTTCGATGTGCTTTTGCGCATCGACCGAGACCTTCGTCATCTCCGCAAACCGCGCCTGCGTTTCGGCGGCAAACGGAAGGCCCAGCAGCGCGTTGCGCGTCTGCACCGACTGTGCGCGCGTGAAGGCCACGAAAGAGCTGTCGAAGTCGCGTGCCATCACGGCGAGCACGCGGGCCGAGGGCGACTTGTCGGCGTTCGCCATCGTGTCCAGCGCCGAGGCCAGCGCGTCACGGTAGCCGCTGCCGCCGTGCAAGGCATCCAGCCGGTCGGCGACCGGCGCCAGCGCATCGAGCAACTCGCTGCCCCATTCGGCGAGCGTGGGCGCGGCATCGAAGCGCTCCAGCCGCAGGCCGGGCTCGCGCCCGCGGGCTGCCACGCGCTGCTGGTTGCGGGCGAGCGCGGCGATTTCGGTCGGCGTGTCGGGCGGGCTGTCGGCGAGCAGGCAGTGCAGCAGGAACATGTCGAGAAACTGCATGGTCTGCGCGCTGATGCCGACGGGCTCGAACGGGTCGAGGTCCATGCAGCGCACTTCCACATATTCGACACCGCGCTCGCGCAGCGCATGCAGCGGGCGCTCGCCGGGGAAGATCACGCGTTTGGGGCGGATCGTGCCGTAGAACTCGTTCTCGATCTGAAGCAGGCTGTCGTTGAGCTGCTGGTACGTGCCGTCGGGTGCGCGGATGCCCAGCTTCTCGTAGGCCGGGTAAGGGCGCACGAGCGCGTCGGACAGCGACGCCGCGTAGCTGTCCAGGCTGTTGTAGC
>JAMFRW010000138.1 GCA_026224975.1 Rhodoferax sp.
TGTTGTCGTCGAAGGGCAGGTGCTTGCCGTTGGCCAGCAGCAGCCGGTCGCCGTGGGTGCGGCGCGGCCACACCGAGGTGCGGTTGCCGCAATCGATGCCGACGCTGTCGAAGCCGTCGTCGCGCAGCAAGTCGACATCCACGCCGGTTCCGCAGCCGACGGAGAGCAGGCGCGGCTCACGGGTCTTGTCCTGCTGCCAGAGGCGGCGGAACAGCGGCTGCCAGTAGTGGCGCGTGAGGTCTTCGTTGGAGCGCTCTTCGTAGCTCAGCAGGGTTTCGTCGCTGGCATCGTCGAAGCGCTCGCCAATGATCAGGTCGGGGTAGCCGCCGACCATGGGGAAGCGGCTGGTGCAGCCGAAGCAGTCGTAGCCGGTCGAGGCGCCGAGCAGGTTCGGTTGGCGGCAACCGGGGCACACGAGCCCGAGCTTGTCGCGGCGGCGGTCGAGTTCGGCGGCCAGTTCCGCGGGCAAGTCCTTGCCAAGAGAGGACGAGGCGGCCATCGCTGGGTTGAGAGACATGTCCATCATCAGCTCCGGGGCGCGGTGAACCAGTTGGCAGCGAGCAGCAGGCTGGCGCGCGTGCTCAGCGCCGCGCCCACCAGCCAGCTCAGCGGGTTGAAGCGCGAGAGACCGTAGTGCTCGCGAAAGCAGCGGAAGGCGCCGCGGTGGAAGTCGCGGATGTGCCAGCGCAGGACCGGGTAGGTGCGCTTGCCGCTGCCCTTGCCTTCGTAGTGCACGATCTGCGACTGCGGATCGAGCACCACCTTGCGGCCGGCATCGCGCATTCGGTCGCAGTAGACGGCCTCGTGCCAGTAGTAGTAGTCCTCTGCGAACCCGCCGATCGCCCAGTGGTCCTTGGCGCTCACCATCATGGCCGCGGCCGAGACCCAATCGGCCTCGAAGGGAACACCGGCCGCCACCTCGTTCTTGCAGAGATAGTCAGCCACCGGCGCGGCCTGCGGCATGAAGCGCGTGAGCCAGGAGCGCCGGCCGAGGAAGGCGCTCCACAGGGTGGGGAAGCGGCGGCCCGACCATTGATCGGTGCGGTCGAGGTTGAGCAGGCGGCTGCCGACCACGCCCCCATCGGGCTGGGCCTTCAGCGTGCGCAGCGCACGCGCGATGGCGTCGTCGAGCACGATGGTGTCGTCGTTCAGGAAGAAGAAGTAATCGCCCTTGGCGATGCGCGCGCCCTGGTTGGCGGCAGGGCAATAACCGCGGTTGTCGGGGTTGGCGATGAGCGGCACGTGCGGGTACAGCTCGCGCACGCGCGCCACCGAATCGTCACGCGAGCCGTTGTCGACGTAGATCACTTCGTAGGTGCAGTCAGGCCATTGCGCCGCCTGCACCGAGGCAATGCACTCGACGATGAAATGGCAGGCATTGAGCCCGACGAGCACGATCGACACATCGACGCGGTCCGGAGCAGTGTTCATCGTGGCAGCACTTTCAGGCGCGAGGTGGTGGGTTGGAGGGTCGGCGCGTCGATAACCAATGCGTCGGTTTCGACCATCATTCGGTACAGCGCCCAGGAGAGGCCGGCCAGCAGCCACCAGCCCTTGAGCGGAAAGCTGAACACATCGACCTGCGTGCCGAAGATCAGCGTCGCCAGCATCGAGATCTGGATGGCGACGAAGAAATCGCTGTGCAGCAACCCGGGTGGCAAGCGCTGCGGGGCGAGGCGCTGCGCGCGCACGGCGCCCAGGTACATCAGCCCCACGAAGCCGAAGAACACGAACCAGCCGAAGACGCCGACCTCCATCGCGGTCTGGATGTAGTCGTTGTGCACCGTGGTTTCTTCCGGCCCGTCACCTTTCAGGTAGAGCGGGATCACCTGCTGGTTGCCCACGCCGATGCCCATCAGCCAGTGGTCCTTGATGACCTCGATGCCCGCGGCCCAGTATTCGAAGCGGATGCGCAGCGTCGCCGATTTTTCGGTGCCGTAGTTCGACACGTTGAGCACGCGCTCCCAGATGGCCTCGGGCGCGAGCGGCAGCATCATGGCGCCGATCACCATCGCCGCCACCAGCCCGCTGGCCGTCACGCGGTAGAGGCCGCGCAGCCCGCAGAGCGCAATCACCACGGCCGCGAGCAGCATCGCCGCCCGCGTGTTGGTGAGCAACACGTTGTAGAGCGTGATCAGGATGCCGGCGCCGACCAGCAGCTTGAGCGGCACGCCGCGCACATGCTTGAGGAAGTAGAAGAAGAGCGGCAGCGTGAGGATGAGGTTGATCGCATACACCGCCGAGTGCGAGGTGGGCCCGGTGGCGCGGGCCACCACGTCGAGCGCCTCGATCTCTGAATCGTCGGTCAGCACGGTGGAGAAGCGGCTGCTGGTTTCGGTCAGGTCGGTGGCCGAGGAACCCTGCCCGAAGTGCCAGGTGATGATGGTGAAGATGCCCATGATCACCGTCGACGCGAGCCAGGTGATGACCGCGTTGCGGGCCAGCTTGGGCGAGCGGCCGGCGTTGATCACCAGCCAGAAGAAGACGAGGTTGCCGAGGATGGCGCCGCAGGCGCGCACGGTGCCCAGCATGTGCGAGCTGTGGAAGACGCCGAGCATCGCGAAGCCGAAGTACAGCAGGTAGACCCAGAAGGCCGAGCCGAAGGCCAGCCGCTGGCGGCGGATCAGCGCATGCAGCAGAAAGCTGGCAAGCGCGACGGTGCCGACGATGCGCATCAGCGAGATGGTGTACATCGCGTTGTCGTCGGTCAGCCGCCCGAGCCGTTCGATCGGGATGATGAACGCCGTGGCCAGGAAGGCGACCGGCGGCGCGAGCATCAGCGCTGTGGCGACTGCCAGCAGCACCGGCACGGCGAGCAGCATCAGCGGCGAACCACCACCGATCACGCCCGCACCGGCTGTGAGCGTGGCGCCGCTGAACAGGCTGCCCAGCAGGCCGTAGAAGGCGGTGCGCAAGCCCTTGCGCGGTACAGGTTGCGCCGCTTCGCTCAGGCTCTCGGCGGGGCCGAACACAGCGCTCATGGCTTGGTATCCCGATAGAAGATGCCGCCGCCTTCGATGCCGACATAGAGGATGTCCGCCGCCTGGGTGTCGAAGGTCAGCGAGGTCACGTTGCGGTTGATCAGGCCCTGGTTGATCTCGGTCCAGGTGGCACCGGCATCACGCGTGACGAACACGCCCGCGTGAGTGCCGGCATACAACTCGCGCGAGCGCGTCGGGTGGGCCACGAGGCACAGCAGGCTGAGGTTGCTCAAGCCGTTGTTCACGACGCTCCAGTGGCCGCCGCCATCGCGGCTGGTGAGCACGCCCTGGCCGCCCGTCGCGAGGTAGATCGCGCTGCCGTCGGCCGCGTCCACCGCCATATCGGTCACCACCTGCGGTATCGCTTCCGGCAATTGCACGCCGCCGAACTGCGTGCCGCCGTTGTTGCTCCAGGCGATACCGGTGCCCACGGTGGCGGCGTAGATGCGCTGCACGTCACCGGCGATGGCCACGACGTCGGCGCTCTTCGCATCGGCGGCGGCGGGCTTCCACGTGGCGCCCGAATCGATGCTGAGGTACAGCCCCTTGCCGGCCACCGCGGCCATCAGAACGGCGCTGCGTTTGGGGTCGGCCCAGAGCGCGGTCAGCGTGCCGCTCGGCAAGCCGCTGCTGCGCGCGGCCCATGCGGTGCTGCCGGTGGCCAGGCGATAGACACCCTGCGCGGTGCCGGCGTACATGGCGCCATCGATCGCCGCCACCAGGTGGCTCACACCGCCGAGTGTGGGCAGGCCGGTGCCGGCGCTGGCCCACTTCAAGCCGGCGTTGTCGGAGCGGTAGACCGCGCCATCCTGCAAGGCCGTCCACACCTGCCACGCCACCGTCGGGCTCGCGACCACGGCGCTGGCGATGGTGCCGGGCAAACCGGTGTTGATCGCGGTCCAGCCGGCGCCGCCGTTCATGCTCATGAAGACGCCCTGCCCGTTGCTGCCGGCGTAGAGAAAGCCGGAGCGCGGATCACACGAGAGGCTCACCACCCGCGCCGCACCGAGGCCCGCGCTGCCGGCGTTCTGCCAAGGCGCCAGTGTGGCCATCGCCGTCTTCCAGACGCCCGTCTGTTCGAGCGCGGTGTAGAGCGTGCCGTCGCCGCACAAGGCCATGGCCTGCGTGTCGGCCGCGGGCAGGCCGGTGCCGACGTTGCGCCAGCGTGTGCCGGTGACATCGGTCGTCCACATCTCGCCGCCCACGCCACCCGCGACGACGCGCCGGCTGTCGACCGGGTCGGTCACGAGCGCATAGACGTAAGACGCGTATTGCCCAAGCTGCGCCCAGCTCGTGCCGCTGTCGTCGCTGGCGGCGATGCCATTGGCCGTGCCCACCAGCACCTGGTTGGCCAGCGGGCTGCGCACGCGGAAGACGTTGCCGGCCGCCAGCCCGATGCTGGTCCAGTTGGTGGCACTGTCGGTGCTGCGGAAGACGCCGCCGCCCAGCGTGCCGGCGTAGAGCGTGCTCGCCGAACCGGGATCGGAAGTGATGGAGCGCACAAAGAGGCTCATGCCGTTGTTGGCCATTTGCCAGGTGGTGCCGCCATCGGCCGAGGCCTGCACACCACGGTTGGGTGTGCCCAGCACGACGCGCCCTGCGGTACTCGGATCGAAGCGCAACGAGAGCGCGCCCAGCGTGGGGTCGGCCGCCGAGCGCAGCGCCCAGGTGGCGCCGGCATCACGCGATTCGTAGAGCCCCGCGCCATAGACGATGGCCAGCAGATGCGCGGCATCGGCCGGGTCGCCGGCGATCTGCGTCACCAGCCCCGAAGCCGGCAGGCCTTGTGTCACGCCGACCCAGGTGGCGCCGGCATCGGCGCTGCGGTAGATGCGGCCCACGCTGCCGGCAAACACCTGCTGCACGTTGACCGGGTTGATCCACAGCGACGACACATACGGGTTGCTCACGCCGACGTTGATGGCGCTCCATTGCAGGCCGCCCGACACGCTCTTGCAGATACCGCCACCGGCCGTGGCCAGGTAGACCATCCAGCTTCGCAGCGGCTCCACGGCCACCGCCTGCACAGAGCCGGGGCAGCCGGTCTGCGCCGGATACCAGCTGAAGCCGTTGTCGGTGGTGGAGTAGAGCTTGCCGGTGCCGGTGATGGCGTAGACGCCGGTCCATGGCGCGTGCACGAGCTGCACGATGTCTTCGTCGGGCAAGCCTCCGCCGGCGAAGGCGAAGTTCTGCCCGCCATCGAGGCTGCGGTAAACGCGGCCACCGCCGCTGCCTAGAAAGACGATGGGCGGGCGCACCGGGTCGGCGGCGATGGTGTGCACGAAGGAGACTTCGGGCAGCTTGATCGCCGTCCAGTTCAGGCCGCCGTTGCTGCTGCGGTAGGCTCCCGAACTTGTCGCGGCCAGCAACTGCGGCGTGGTCTCCTTCGTGAACGACAAGCCGGAGACGCGCGTCGGCACGATGCCGTTGGCCGATGCTGCCCAGCTCGTGCCGCCATCGGTGCTCTTCCAGACGCCGCTGGTCTCCATGCCGGCGTAGACCGCGTTGCCACGCGCGTGTATCTCGAACACGCCTTCGCGCAACGGCAGGTTGTTCTTCCAGGCCGCGCCCGCATCGAGCGCCATCACGCCGAGGTCGGTGCCAGCCAGCAAGCGGCGCCCGCTGCCACCTGCCGTCGAGGCCATGCCACCGACGAAGGCCGCCTGAATGCCGTAGTCGCCACGGGTCCAGGTGTTGCCGAAGTCGTTGCTGACGCGCGTGGTGCCGATCTCGCCGGCCACATGGAACAGGAAGCCCTGGCTGTCGGTGATCGCGAAGCGCGCGCCGTCACGCGTCCACTGGAACCAGGTGGGCGTGGTCTTCCAGCTCGAGATGGCGTAGACGCCGGAACCGGTCGCGGCAAAGAGCAGGTTGGGCACAGTCGGGTGCACGAAGATGTCGGCGACTGGCGTTCGCGGCAGGTTGAAGCTCAGGTCGGTCCAGGTGCTGGCGCCGGCCTCGAGTTCGAGCACGCCGGTGTCTGTCGCGGCAAAGAGGTTGCCACTGCGATCGAATGCAAGTGCGGTCACCACAGCGGGCACGCTGGCCGGGTTGAGCGCAGCCCAGCTCACGCCTCCATCGGTCGAGCGGTACATGCCGCTGCCGACGGTGCCCAGCACCACGGTGCCGGCATGCAGCGGATCGAACGCGATCGAGCGCGCCGAGCGACCGGCGAGCGCCGCGACAGGCGCCCAGGTGGTGGCACCATCGTTGCTGATGAAGAGGCCCGAGGCCGTCGCCGCCATCACACGGGAAGACACCAGCGGATCGGCCCGCACGCTTTGCACGACCAGATCGGTGAGCCCGATGGAGGCGCTTTGCCAGGTCAAGCCGGCATCGAGGCTGAGCCACACGCCGCCGTTGAAGACGCCAGCGTAGACGCGGCTGGTGGAACGCGCATCGAAGCCGAGCGAGAACACCGAGCTGGCCGCGAACGGCACATCGACGGCCTTCCAGGTGTAGCCCCAGTTGGTGCTGCGGTAGAGGCCACCGAAGTAGGTGCCGGCGAGTGCGACAGTGTCGTTGCCGGGCTGATGGGCGAGCGCCAACACCGTGCCGTAGTCGGGCCCGATCGGCTGCCAGGTCTGCGCGCGCGAGACGGCCGGCAGCAAGCCGGCAGTCATCGCGGCAAGCGCGAACACCCACTTCACAGCGAGCCTCGCAACGCAACGCAAGATGAGCTTCATTTGCGCCCTCCGTCGGTTCGCAGCAGACCCATGAACAGCGCGCGGTCGGCGCCACTCAGATCGCGCTCGTCGCGAAAGGTCTGGTTCATGTATTCGAGGAACAGCGCGAGCGCCAGGCCGGCCAGCAGCCCGAAAGGCAGCGCCAGGCCGAGGATCAGCATCTTGCGCGGATAGACCGGTTCGATCGGCTGATCGGCCGGGTTCAGCACGGCGATGTTCGAGACGCGGCGCAGGTCCAGCGCTTCCGACACGCGGGCTTCCTCGCGCCGCTTGGCATACGACTGGTAGTTCTGGTTGACCAGCACGCGGTCACGCTCCAGCACTTCGAGCTCCATCTCGCCGTTGTTGAGCGAGGCCAGCCGCTGCTCGATGCTCGTGGCCACCGCGCGGCGCTCGGCGAGCTGCGATTGCATGGCTTGCCGCAAGGTGGTTTCGATCTGCACGATCTCGCGGTCGATGCGCACCACGGTCTCGGAATCGGCGGTGAACTTCTGCAGCGCGTCGGTCTGGCGCAAGCGCAGTTCGGTGACCTTGCTGCGAAGCTGCTCGAAGTTGGGGTAGGAACTCAACGGGGCACTTGTGGAAAGCGCGGGTGCCGAAGCGCCCGGCATCGCAGGCATCGCCGGCATATTGCCCACCGGCACGAAGCTCGTGGCCCGCGCACCCGTCGCACGGGGCCGGTTCGGGCTGAGCAGGCTCAGCTCGCGCTCGTCGACCGCGATCTCACCGTAGAGCGATTGCAGGCGCGCCAGCAGCAGGTTGCGCTCTTCGCTGACGCCGCTGATGCGCCGATCACTGCGCAACTGCTGCTTGCCAGCATCGAGCGCGGTGAGCTTGCTGCGCAATGCGTCGAGTTGCTCGTCGAAGAAGGCACTCATGCCGCGGTCGCGGCGCACGTCCACGCGCCGGTCGAGGTAGAGCTTGACCAGCGTGTCGACGACCTTTTCGGCCAAGGGTCCAGAGGGCAAACGCGCCGCGATCGAGATCACGTCGGAGTCTTTTTCGCGCTCGACGGTCACTGTGTTGAGCACCAGCAGCACGGCTTCTTCACGGTCGCTCAGCCTTGGCTTCAGGTTCAGCAGGATCATCGCTTCCTTGACCTGCGCGCGCACCGCCTTGACGACCTCGCGCAACTGGCGCTTGGCCCGCTGGAACCATGTCACCGGCGGAGGCGGTTCGAGCTTGAACGCATCCAGGCCCATGGTGTCGACCACCGCCTCGATCAACTGGCGTGAGGTGATGAGCTGGATTTCGGAGTTGATTTCTTCCCGGCGCACGCCGGTCGACATCAGCCCGCCCTTCTCGACCGTCACTGGCAGCTCGACGTTCTCGCGCCCGAGCTTGACCAGCAGGTGCGCCGTGGAAATGTATTGCTCGCTCACGAACTGCAGCCCGGCGTAGGTCGCAACCACGGAGCCGAGCGCCACCAGCACGATCAGCCAGCGGTGGTAGCCGAGTGCGCGCCCTATTTCGCTCATGAAAGGCGACTGCGACGAGGAGAGTGGTGAGGAGAGCGAAGCTGGAGTCATCGGCGGAGGCTGATCGGTACGGGGTGGAAAGCGCGCATGCAGCGTCGGGTCAGGTGGTGGCCGCCATCGGCGTCAGCGCATCGTGGCGGGCCCAGACCGAGGCGCAGGCTTGCAGCACGGCTGTCTTGACGAGGCGCGACCCACCGCTCACCCAGGCCGCGCCCACGGCCCCCGACGACGCAATGGCGTAGTGGTAGGCCAGCAGCAGCAAAGGCAGGGTGAGCAGGTCGTATTTGAAGATGAAGCTGGGCCGCACGAACATCACATAGGGCACCGTCACCGGCAGCACGAACATGCCGGCCAGCGCGCCGGCCATCAGCGGCACGAACACATCGGCCGAGCGCGCATAGGCCGGCGGCAGGAAGCTGCTGCCGAACTGCAGCGCCAGCAAGGCCGAGCAGCCGATGGCCAGCGCCAGCACCGCCAGGCCGCCCTGCACCTGCCGCATCATCCGGGACAGGCTGCCATCGGCCCGCGCCGGCGTGACCCGCGGGCTGAAGACCACGGCGAGGTACATGCCCAGCAGCTCGGGGATCAGCGCGAACACGGCCGCAGCGGCGAAGAGGCCGACCTGCTCGATCGTCGAGCCGTGGGTGAGCAACAGCACATCGATGCGGGCCAGCACCGTGGAGAGCGCGAATGTCGCGAGGATCCAGCGCAGCGTCTGCATGAATTCGCGGCCATCGGCCCACAGCAGCGCCGGCAGGCGCGGCCGGATGCGGGCGATCACCACGCCCGCGCTGACGGCCACCACGGTGCACACCAGCGCCGCCACGGTGAGCGACAAGGCCGAGACGGTGAACCAGCACAGCACCGCCACCACGCCGGCCACGCGCAGGCTTTGCGCCATCAACTCCAAACCGGCATAGGCGATGAAACGCTGGCGCAGTTGCAGGTGCAGAAAGACGGACCGCAACAGCAGCACGCCGCCGGCGACGGCCAGGCCGGTCAACAGCAGATCGGCGGCCGGACGATGAAAAAGCCATTTCGCCAGCGGTGCCGCCACCAGCAGCACCCCGCCGAACACGGCCGCGCATACGCCGAGCTTGATCACGACCGCCCATTGCTCGATCGCGAGGGCGCGGCGCGCATCTTGTACGGCGCGAGCCGAGGCGAGCTTGACGGCGCTCATGTCGATGGCCGAGCCGAGCACGCCATCGGCGAGCGTGACCAGCGTGAGGCACACCGCGTAGGCACCGAACTCCGCTGGCGACATGCGTGTGAGCAGCACGCCGTTGAGCACCACCGCGAGCACACCGCCCAGCCCCTTCGGAATGGCGACACAGACCACCTGGAACAGCGAAGACCTCATGGCACAGATGCTTTCATCGCACGGCACAAGCCTGCGATACAGTGGCCGCCGACCCGGCGAACCCCGCGCGCCGCGAAGGACTTTCGATGAAGCTGTTTCACCGATGGGCCACTGCCCTTTCGCTCGTCGTGCTGGCCGCATGCGCGCATGCCAAGCCATTGTTCGGCTTCACGCCCTTCCCTTACGACTCGACGCCGCAGGCCGTGGCGCGCACGCAGGAGATCCTGCGTGACGGCGCCAACATCCAGGCGATCCACATGGACGAAGGCATTCCGTGGGAGCAGTTGCTGGACAACAAGCCCCTGCCCGACCGCGTGCAAAAGGAATGGGACGACCTGCTGCGCGCCGTGCCGCCGGGCCGTGCCATCTACCTGGGCCTGGCGCCGCTGGCCAAGGACCGCAAGAGCCTGGCGCCGGGCAAGGGCGAGAAGGACTTCATGCCGCTGCCGTGGAGCCTGAAGCTCGCGAGCCTGGACGACGACAAGGTCAAGCGCGCCTATCTCGAGTACGCGCGCCGGGCCGTCGCCAAGTTTCATCCGACCTTCCTGAACCTGGGCGTCGAAGCCGGCGAACTCGCCTCGCGCGACCCCAAGCGCTGGCCGCAGTTCGAGTCGCTCTACAAATACGTGTTCGACGCGATCAAGCGCGAAAACCCCGGCTTGAAGATCGGCATCTCGTTCGGCCTGCAGGGCCTGCGCAAGCCCGAGACGGCCCAGCGCGCCCGTGCACTGGTGGAGGCCAGCGACTACATCGGCCTGAGCTTCTACCCGAGCGCATCGCCCTTTGGTGAACGCTTCGGTGAACCGGCGCTCGGTGCGCGTGAACAGGCCTGGCGCGAGCCGCTGGACTGGGTGCGCAACTACACGAAGAAGCCGATCGCCATCTGCGAGACCGGCTACCTCACCAGCACGGTGACGCTCAAGAGCTTCAAGCTCCAGCTCACCGGCGACACCGACCTGCAGACCCGCTATGTGCGCGAACTCGCCCAGTACGCCGAGCGCGACAACTACCTCTTCGTCGTGTGGTTCCTGGCGGTCGACTACGACCGGCTCTACGAACGCATGGGCGGTGCGACCGAAGCCAACGAGGTCAACCTGCTGTGGCGCAACATCGGCCTCTGGAGCGGCGACCTCAAGCCCAAGCCGGCGTGGGAAGAATGGAAACGCGCCGTGGCCGGAAAGGCCGATGGTGCGCCGCCCAAGGCGACAACCGAAGCGCCGGTTGCACAGAGCACGGCTGCGGAGACACCGAGAAGCGCCGGAGCCAATTCGAGCGGCAGCGCCACGCCTGGCGGCACCGAGGTCGGCTTCAGCTCCGACAAGCAACTCTTCCAGACCGGCCCCGGGAGCGATGCGGTTTTCGAACGCGACGCCGGCATGCGCTGGTCCTACACCTACAAGCGCGACGACTGGGCCTGGGCTGCACGCGAGCTGGATGCGGCCCTGCCGGCAGGCGCCAAACGCATGAAGCTGCGCCTTCGCAGCGATCGGCCGGGTGCGCTCTTCGTGCAGCTCGAAGAGGCCAGCGGCGAGACCTTCTTCGCGATGGTCGAACCCCGTGCCGAGTGGACCGACGTGACGCTCGATCTCGCCAGCCTCAAGCCCGACCCGGCCAAGCGAAAAGACGGCGTGCTGCAGCCCGACAAGATCGTCAAGCTGCTGCTCGCCGACAGCGCCGCGCGCGACAAGGCCGAAGGCAAACGCAACGTGTGGATCGCGCGCTGGAGCTTCGAGTGACGGGCGCACCTGTGGCTGCGGCCGGGTGCTCGGACGCAGCTCGATGGGTTCGCGCGTGAGGCGGTTCATGGTTCAGCCCGCAGCCGTGGCGCGGTAGACCGCGAGCGTCTGCCGGGCGGTTTCGTCCCAGCTGAAGCGGCGCGCGTTGACCACGCCGCGCCGGGCCATGGCGTCGGCCTCGTCGCTGTCGCGCCAGAGAGTCAGCATGGCTTGGGCGATCTCGTCGACGCGGTAGGGATCGACCAGCAGCGCCGCATCGCCCGACACCTCGGGCAGCGAAGACAGGTTGGAGGTGATGACCGGTGTGCCGCAGGCCATGGCCTCGATCACCGGGATGCCGAAGCCTTCCCACAGCGTCGGGAAAAGAAAGGCGTGCGCCGCGCTGTAGAGCATCGGCATGTCTTCGTCGGGCGCGTAGCCGATCTCGACCACATGGTCCTTCAGGCCCAGCGACGCGATGGCTTCGTCGATGCCTTCGCTCATCGGCGTGCGGCGGCCCGCGAGCACAAGCTGGACCGGATCGCGCGCTTCGCGGCGAAAGGCATCGAAGGCATGCAGCATTCGCACGATGTTCTTGCGCGATTCGAGCTTGCCGACGAAGAGGAAGAACGGCTTGCTCAACCCATAGCGCGCCGCCATCGCCGCGCGGTTGGCGGCCTTGTCCTGCAGCCGGTATTGCGGCGCGACACCGTTGTAGACAACGTGCATGCGGTCACGGTCGAGCTTGAGGTAGTCGGCGGTCAGGTCGAGCGTGCACTGCGAGACGCAGATGACGCGGCGTGCCGAGCGCAAGCCGCGCTTGAGCAACGCATTGAGCCGCAGCAGGATGCCCGGCGCATAGAACTCCGGGTGGTTGAAGGTGCTGAAGCAATGGTGTGTGAACACGTAGGGCCGGGTCGAAAACGGCGGCGGTGTGAACGGCGCATGCAGCAGGTCGATCTTCATGCGCATCAACGCCAGCGGCAGCGAGACGGCCGTGCTGATCACCCGCATCGACGACCCCAGCGCCTGGTGACGCGCGGAAGGCCCGAGCAGGTGGTGCCGCATCTGCGGGCTTTCGGCCGGCAGCAGCGGTCGCGCGGTGCGTTCCAGGCTCAGGGTATGGAAGGCCACATCGTGGTCGAGGCGCGACAGCGAATCGACCAGGCAACGCTCGTAGGTTTCGGGGCCGCCGGCCTGGCGCCCCGTCATCACGAGAAAGATGCCGACATTCAGCACGGCACCAGCTCGCGGTACGTGGCTTCGACGCGGCGTATCGCGGTGCGCAGCGAGTAGTCGTTCTCGATGAAGCGGCGGGCGCGCACGCCGTAGCCGGCGGCGAGCTGAGGATCGTCGATGAGGCGCATCACCTCGGCCGTGAAGCGCTCGTGCGAATGGCCTGGCACCAGAACGCCGTTGGCACCATGGTCGAGGATTTCAGGCAGGCCGCCCACCTCGGAGGCCACGATCGGCAAGCCGGCGGCCATGCCTTCGCAGATGGCGAGCGGCACGCCTTCGATGTGCGCCGGATGCACCTGAATATCGGCCAGCGCCAGCAGATCCGGCAGCCCGACGACGAAGCCGAGAAAGCGCACGCTCTTCTGCAGGCCGAGCCGTTCGACCGTGGCGCGCAGTTCGTCTTCGAGCGGCCCCACGCCGGCCAGCCACAGCACCACGCGCGGGCGCTGGGCCGCGATGCGCGCAAAACATTCGAGCAGGAAGACCTGGGCCTTCTCCGGATAAAAACGGGCCACGTTGATCAGCACCGTGTCGCCATCGGCCACGCCGAGTGCGGCACGCTCGTGGCGGCGCGTGGCGGGATGGAGATCGACGCGATGGGTCTCGAAACCACAGATCAGCGTGCGCACGTCTTCGGCCCTGAAGCCGCGCTTGAGGCTCTCCAGCCGCGTGTTCTCGCAGTGCGCAGTCACGCAATCGAAGCGGCGCATCGCGCGAACATCGATCCACTGCAGCAGGTCGCGCTTCCAGTTGCGGTAGTCGAACCACACATAGGCGGTGGTGATGGTCTTGACCTTTGTGCGCCACGAAGTGAGCAAGGTGACCACATCGGCATAGCAGTTGTGCGAATGCACGATGTCGATGCTGCGTTCGCGCAGCAGGGCAGCCAGTTGGCTCGATGCACGCCAGAGCGGCTTGCGCCGATTCCAGCCGATCTTGGCGACTTGCAGGCCCATGCGCTCGGCCGCTTCGACGAAGGGCCGCTCGGTTTCGCCAGGGTTGGCAAAACATGCCAGATGCACTTCGAACTCGTTGCGGTCGAGGGCTCGAATCCAGTTCAGCACGGCCGTCTCGACACCGCCATAAGCCATGGTGTGGATGAAGTGCAGCACCCGCAGCTTGGGCCGCGCAGGCGCCGCTTCGACCTCTGTCGAAAGCGCGGGCAGAACCGCTGACGAAACCGTCGATGGATGCGATGCGAGCGAAGCACCCATCGTCGTCACGCGCGCTGGCGTTCTTGCCGCGTTGCCGGCCGCGCCAGCACCACGCCGGAGAGGCCCACATCGAGCCCGGCGAGCAGGCGCTGGATGTCGAGCAGTTCGCTCTTTTGCGAGAGGCCGGCGTGCAGCACCACCACGATGCCGTCGCAGCGCGAGGCGAGCACCGCGGCTTCGGGGTGGCGACGCAGATCGCCGAGGTTCACCAGCACATAGCGGTAGCTCGCGCGGTACGACTCGATCAGGCGTGCTGCCTCGGGCGACATGCACAGCGAGAGGAAATCTTCGCCCGCCACGCCGGCAGCGACCGCGTTGAGTGCGGCCACCTTGGTCTGCACCGGTTGCGGCGCCGCGTCGCCGAGCGCAATGCGTTCCAGCAGGCCGGGTGAGAGCGGCGTGCCGAGCCGCTCGTGCAGCGAAGGGGCGCGCAGGTTGGCGTCGATGGCGAGCACGTCGCCCTGTTCCATCACCGCCAGGCCGGTAGCGATCTCGCAAGTGGTGCGCGACGCGTCTTCGGCCAGCGTGCCGGTGATGCCGATCACGTTGCCGGCCGCAGCATGCAAGACCTTCAGGCGGGCCGCGAGCCGGATGCCGTCTTCCGACAGCGGCAGCGTGCCGCCGGCCAGGTGGCGCAGCACCGAGGTGATCTGCCCGGGCGTGAGCAGCCCGCGCTCCATCAACAAGGCGCCGATGGGGCCGGGCTGCGCATTGCGGCTGCGCGCGCTGGCCTGCGCCGCGAGCGTCTGCTGGACCTGGTCTTCGCTGACGTAACCGAGGCGGACTGCCGCCGCGCCGAACAAGGATGGAGCCTCCGGCCTGCTCATGAACGCACAACCTCTGATGATGAAAACATACGGCGCACGTCTGGCATGCGAACAGGAACGATCCGGCGCGGGCTCAAGGTTTCTGGCGGTGGATCTCGATCACGTCGCCCCGGGGCGGCGGCAACGGTGCGCGAGCCTTGGTCGGGTGATAGTCGAAGATGTCGCAGGTGTCGCACACCGTCGGCCGGCGCTTGCCGGCAACGACTTCTGGTGAAAAGAGCGAGCGGGCCGACTGGAACTTCTCGTTGTTCCAGATGGCCGGAATGTCGAGGGGCGCATCGTCCAACTGGGCGAAATCGCGGTTCTTCTTGTAGACCACGCAGCACGGCGAGACACCACCATCGGCATTCACGACCATGGAGCGGTACAGATAAAAGCAGGGTCCCGGCTTGCCGGCCTGACCGTATTGCTGCTCGGTGCCATCGCTCTCGACGCGGCCCTTGACGCTGTCGGGATACCACTCGTCGGCCACTTCCTTGCGGTTCCTGAACTCGAACGGCATGCCCACCGGAATGAAGCGGATCAGGTCGACACCGAGTTCCTTGGCCATGGCTTCGGCCTGGGGGATTTCGTGCTCGTTCGTCTTCATGACGATATATTGCCACTCGACCACCGGCGTGGTCTTCCCGCGCGCATTGCGGCGCCGGATGAGCTCGGCCATGTTGTCGACCACGCGCTGGAAGTCGCCGCGGATTCGGTACTTGATGTAGGTTTCTTCGGAAGCGCCATCGAGGGAGACCACCAGATATTCGAGGCCGCTGTCGATCAGGTTGTCGAGGTCTTCGGAGGTCGCAATGACGAGGTTCGAACTCAGGTTGGTGCCGACGTTCTTGCTCTGCGCATGCTCGATCATGGCAAAGACATTCTTGTTGATCAGCGATTCGCCCCAGTTGTGGAGGTAGGCCTCGAACAGATACGGTGCATGCGGATCGAAGTAGTGCTTGAAGTGCTCCAGCGACATCATCGACTGGTCACGGCCCAGATCATTCAGGCCGGTGGGGCACAGCGGGCAGCGCAGGTTGCAGAAGTTGCAAGGGTCGATGATCAGCAGGTAGGGATGGCTGTCGACGCGAACGCGCCGCCGCATGCGCTCGTACTCGACCTTCGCGAGGTTGGCGAGCTTGGCGGGCGTGCCGTGCTGCAGCACCGAACGCAGGTGACGGGAATTGCGCGTGTACTGCGGAATCTTGCGCAGGAGCTTGTCGGCAAGAGACATCTTCGAACTCACTCCACCATGGCGCCGCTCGCGCGGCTCGCCGTTGTCGAAAGTGCCGCGGCCACGGGCAGGGCCGGAGCGGGATGCAGGCCGAGCGCGCGCGCCGTGCGCAAGATGCCCTCCTCCAGTGTCACCGAGGGCTTCCAGCCGATCTCGGCCGTGATCTCGGCGTTGTCGCACCAGCTCCTCATGGTTTCGGTCGGGCGCACGTTGACCGGCTGGCTGATCACCTTTTGGTCACCGCCCATCAGCCCGATCGTCAGCTCGGCGAGTTGCGCCACGCTCACCTCGCGCCCACCGCCCAAGGGCAGGTTGCGGCCGCTCAGCACGCCGGCGTGTTCGGCGGCGACGATGAACGCATCGATGCAATCGTCGATGTAGATCGGGTCGCGCGTTTGCGCACCGCCATCGAGCGTGATCTCGGCATTGCCGGGACGGATGGCGCCGAGCAGGTACGAGAACAGGTTGAAGCGCTGGCCCGGCCCGTACACCAGTGTCGGCCGCAGACCGAAAGCCTGGATGCCGTGAACGCGCCGGTAGAGGTCGACGAAGCCCCAACCCGAGACCTTGGAGACGGCGTAGGCAGAAAGCGGCTCCAGCGGCTGCTCGAAGCGATAGGGCACCGCTGTGTTGCCGTAAACCTTGGCCGAGTCGCCATAGATCAGCGAGACGGCAGGCAACTCGCGCAAGGCTTCCAGCAGGTGGATGAGAGCGCCGATGTTGTTGTCGAGCACAGCCAAGGTCTGCTCGCCGCTCTCGCGGCCATCGGGATGCGCGGCGAGATGAAAGACAAACTGCGGCCTGAGCCCGCGGACGACGGCGCGCGTGCGGTCGGCGTCGCGCAGATCGCACACCACGAAGCGCGGTGTTCGGCCCAAGGCGCCCTCGTCGTCGGTGCTTGCATCACGGTGTGCGGAAAGAGAGTCGGCCGAAGTGCTGCTCTCTTCACGGTGCACACTGCGCGAGAGACCGGTCACGTCCGCGCCCAAGCGTGCGAGCGCACGAACCAGGTTCGAGCCGATGAAGCCGCTGGCACCGGTGACGAGCACGCGGGCACCACAAAGGCTGCTTCGCTTGCGCGCCTCCATCAGAACGCCCCATCCTGAATCAACACCTTTCGGATGGTCTCGAACAATACCCAGGCATCGTATCGAAACGACCGCTTCTGGATGTACTCCAAATCATATTCGACGGTATCGTAAAACTTCAGCCGGCCACGCCCCGATATTTGCGCCGGGCCAGTAACTCCAGGCCGCACGCTGAATTTCTTCAGCATATCGCCACGATAATATCTGAGCATCTCAGGTATTTCTGGCCGCGGGCCAACGAGCGCCATTTCTCCAGTCAACACATTCCAGAAATTCGGCAGTTCATCGAGGCTGCTTTTGCGGAGCCAGACGCCGCAGCGTGTCACCCGTGGATCATGGTCGATCTTGAACTTGAGATCACTCAGTTCTTCCGGCGAATACTGATACGCATAGAGTTCCGGAAACCTGGTTCGCGCGTCGGCATGCAGCGTTCTGAATTTGACGAAACGAAACAGCTTGCCGCCTTTTCCGAGGCGCTGCTGAAAGAAGAGCACCGGGCCCGGGCTGTCGAAACGGATCACCAGCGCAATCAACAGCATGGCTGGAAGCGTCAAAATCAGTATGCATAACGCAACACATACTTCCAGAGTCCGCTGAATTCGTGACCGAATTCCAGATTCTTCCGAATGTTCCACAGCCACGCCGGCGGACGCCACCGGCTGCTCGATCTCGCCGGCCGCTACTTCAGCGGCGAAAAAATCGCTCATCGACTCCCCCTCAAAAACGGTTGAAGATCGATCAGCGGCGCACATGGCAACGCACCGAAAATCGTCTTTAAACTGCAAATTCCCCAACGTTTTATATATTATGATCATTTGTATCGATTCCAAGATACAAATGATTCGCGGGCATCACGGTCATTTCGCCGCGTGTCCCGTCGATACTTTCCGATAGCAAGTCCCATTCCAATCGTGAATCCCACCGCTGGACTTTATGGACAGGTGACTGCCCAAGGCCATCCTACGATTGAGGGGGTGATCCTAGGGGGATCGATTTCCCAGGTTTTCTGCTGCAATCCGGCCGCCGAAGGCGCCAAGTCCGGCATTGGCGGCCGGATTCGGCATGGAGATTGCACATTACCCGGGCGTGCAGACTGACAGTGAAGGAATCTCTCGACATGACTACGAAAGCCGTCATCGGCATCATCGGCGGCAGCGGTGTCTACGACCTCCCCGGCCTCACGCAAACGCGCTGGGTGCGTTGCGAAACGCCCTGGGGCGATCCATCGGACGAACTCTTCGTCGGTCGCCTCGGCGAGGTGGAACTGGTCTTCCTGCCGCGACACGGGCGCGGGCATCGGGTGCCGCCGAGTGAGGTGAACTACCGGGCCAACATCCATGCGCTCAAGAGCCTGGGCGTGACCGATGTGATCTCGGTAAGCGCGGTCGGCTCGCTTCGCGAAGACCTGCCGCCCGGCAGCTTCGTGATCGTCGACCAATACATCGACCGCACCTTCGCGCGTGCCAAGTCTTTTTTCGGCGCGGGTCTGGTCGCGCACGTCTCGATGGCCCACCCGGTGTGCGGGCGGCTGGGCGAGCATCTGGCTCGCACGCTCAGTGGCATCGGCGTACCGCACCAGCAAGGCGGCACTTATCTGGTGATGGAAGGACCGCAGTTCTCGACGCTGGCCGAATCACGCCTTTACCGGCAATGGGGCTGCGATGTGATCGGCATGACCAACATGCCGGAGGCCAAGCTGGCTCGCGAGGCCGAGCTTTGTTATGCCTCGGTCGCGATGGTCACCGACTTCGACTGCTGGCACCCCGACCACGATTCGGTCACCGTCGCCAAGATCGTCGAGGTGCTGCTCTCGAACGCGAGCAAGGCGCAGTCGCTGGTGGTGGGCTTGAGCGACGCGGTGGCGAGCGACCTGCACGGCCCGGCCTGCGCCTGCCGCCATGCGCTCGACCACGCGCTGATCACCGCGCCGGCGATGCGCGATGCGGCACTGGCGGCCAAGCTGAGCGTGGTGGCGGGGCGCGTGCTGGGCGGCTGACGAAAAGGGCAGCGCCCGCACCACACCAACCCGGTGCAACCGCGTGGCGGGCGCGGCCATGGCAAATGCGGGGACTGGCCCCACGCGCCAGCGTGAATAATCGTGCGCTCCGCCGAGTCGCCTTTGCCTTCGAATTCACCCCCACGTGCCCGCCCCCCTTCCCGCGCCAGAGCCGCGCGCTGACGCCGTCCGCGAGACTGCGCGCCACCCTGACCAAGCCACCGCTCGCCCCTCGCCGCTGACGTGGCTGGGCGAGCGCTGGCCGCGCGTGCGCACCTGGGTGTTCTCTGCCCTGGCACTCGGCTTGGCGGTGGTGGTCGGCCTGGCGCTTCACGGCCTCTTGCTGCATGTGCGTTATGCCGACGTGATGGCCGCGGTGCAGGCCACGCCCACGCTCGACATCGCCTTCGCCATCCTCGCGACCGCCGTCAGCTACCTGGTGCTCACCGGCTACGACTCGTCGTCGCTTGCGTATGCCGGCGCCAAGGTCAAGCGCAGGACGGTGCTGTTGACTTCGTTCGTGGCTTATGCGCTCTCCAACACCATCGGGCTCGGCCCCTTGTCGGGTGGCGCGGTGCGCATGCGGCTGTATGCGGCGGCCGGCCTCGAGCCGGGGCAAATCGCGCGGGTGATCGTTTTCAACGCGGCGGCTTTCGGCCTGGGCATGACGGTCTTCGGCGCCATCGGGCTGCTCTGGGGCGCGGCCGAGGTGGCGCCGCTGCTGCGCATCCCGGCTGTCTTGATGCAGGCCGGCGCCGTCGTGATGTTGATGACGATCGCCGGCTTTCTGTTTCTGTGTTCGCGCCATCGCCTGCTGGCCTTCGGTCCGGGTGAACGCTGGACGCTGCGCCTGCCGCCACTCGGCCTGGCGTTGCGGCAACTGGTAATCTCGGCGGTGGAGTTGACCGCCTCGGCCGCAGCACTGTGGTTCCTGCTGCCCGACAACCACATCCCGCTGCCGACTTTCGTGGCGTTCTACGCCGTCGCCATAGCGGCCGGCATCATCAGCCACGTGCCGGGCGGCGTGGGCGTGTTCGAAGCGGTGATGCTGCTGGCGAGCGGCGCGACGGTGCCGAGCGATGCCATGCTGGGCGCGCTGCTGCTCAACCGGGGCATCTACTACCTGCTGCCTCTCGTGATCGCGACCGGCCTGCTGATCGTCTACGAGCTGCGCTCCGGCGTGGCGGCGCCCGTGGGCCGCATGGCGGTTCATTTGAGCCCACGGCTGATGGCGGCGCTGGCACTCGTGGCCGGTCTCTGGCTGATCGTCTCCGGTGTCACCCCCTTCACCGACGACGCCCGCGAGTTGCTTGCCACGCTGCGCGTGCCGCTGCCGCTGATCGAGGCCTCGCACTTTCTCGGCAGCGTGGCCGGGCTGGGCCTGCTGCTGGTGGCGCGCGGGCTATTGCATCAGCTCGATGCGGCCTGGTGGGTCGCCCTCGGGCTGTCGATCGTGGCGGCGGTGCTGGCGCTGCCCAAGGGCATTGCGCTGAACGAAGCGGCGTTTCTGTCGACGCTGGCGATCCTGCTCGTCATCTCACGCCGGCAGTTCGACCGGCGCTCCTCGCTCTTCTCGCAGCGGCTGGAGCCGGAGTGGCTGCTGGCGCTCGGCGGGTTGATCGCGGCCAGTGTGTGGGTTCTGTTCTTCGCCTATCAAGAAGTCGGCTACAGCAATCGCCTGTGGTGGCAGTTCGAACTCGACGCGCAAGCGCCGCGCTCGCTGCGCGCGCTGATGGGCGTGGCGCTGATGGCGCTGGCTTTCGGCCTCTGGCAACTGCTGCGGCCACCGGCGGGCGAAGTGGCGCAGACGAGTGTGGAAGAGATCGAGTGCGCCGCTGCCGTCGTGCGCGCCAATCCGTCGTCGGACGGCTGCTATGCGCTGGTCGGCGACAAGCACCTGCTGTTCTCGCCCTCGGGCAAGAGCTTCATCATGTTCGGCAAGCAGGGCCGGTCGTGGGTCTCGCTCTACGGGCCACTGGGCGAGCCGCGCGAATGGCCGGATCTGGTGTGGCGCTTCATCGAGATCGCCGCCGAGCACGGCGGGCGCGCCGCGTTCTACCAGGTGCGGCCCGAAACCCTGCCGCTCTACCTCGATTGCGGCCTGCAGGCTTTCAAGCTCGGCGAGCATGCGCATGTGACCTTGCCCGACTTCAACCTCAAGGGCGCCAAGCGCGCCAACCTGCGCTCCGGCGTGAACCGCGGCGAGCGCGAGGGATTGCTGTTCGAGGTGGTGGAACCGCAGGAAGTCCACCTGCTGCTGCCGGCGCTGCGCGAGGTGTCGGACGCCTGGCTGGGCCAGCAGCGCACGCGCGAAAAAGGCTTTTCGGTCGGGCGTTTCGACGAGGCCTACCTGCAGCGCCTGCCGGTGGCGGTGGTGATGCGCGCCGGCCGCGTCATCGCCTTCGCCAACCTGCTCACCACCGACGCAAAAGACGAAGCCAGCGTCGACCTGATGCGCTACGCGCCCGATGCGCCGCCCGGCACCATGGATTTCCTCTTCGCGAAGGTCATGCTGCACCTGCAGGCACAGGGCTACCAGCGCTTCGGCCTGGGCATGTCGCCCATGGCCGGCATGGCCGAGCGGCGGCGCGCGCCGCGCTGGCAGCGGCTCGGGCGGTTGCTCTTCGAATACGGTGAACGTTTCTACAACTTCCGGGGTCTGCACAGCTTCAAGGACAAGTTCGAACCGGTCTGGGAAGCGCGCTACCTCACATCGACCGGCGGCCTGGCGCCGGTCTTCGTGCTGGCCGACGTGGCAGCGCTCATCGGCGGCGGAGTCAAGGGAGTGATCACGAAATGATGGGGCGCGACTTTTCGGTGGCGGGTTCGGTGTTCGGTGCGCGAATCGTCGGGGCGAGGTTTTTCTTGCGGGCTTCGGCAGTTTCGTCACTCACGGCCGCCCTGCTCTCCGGCTTGATCGTCACCGCCCTGCCTGCTCGCGCGCAGGCCCAGACGGCCGCCACCGCGCAGCCCGCAGTGCAGACGGTCTCCCACGGCCTCTTCAGCGATGTGCAGGTGTTTCGCCCCGTGGGTCAGGCGCAGCAGTTCGTGCTGCTGCTCTCGGGCAACGACACGCCAGCCACGCCCGAACGCGAACTGATGCGAACCATGACGAGCGCCGGTGCGATGGTCGCCTTCGTGCCGCTCGCGCCGTTCTATCGCAAGCTCGAAGCGCAAGACGGCAAGTGCACCTATGCCGGCGGCGCGTTCGAAAACCTCGCGCACCACGTGCAGGCCTTCGACAAACTTCCCGGCTACCTGGTGCCGATGCTGGTGGGCTCGGGCAACGCGGCGGCGTTCGCCTACTCGGTGCTCGCGCAGGCGCCGGGCGGCACGTTCACTTCCGCCATCTCGCTCGGCTTCTGCCCCCGGCTGGCGCTCAAGACGCCGCTCTGCGCCGCCAACGCTTTGCGCTGGCAGGCCGCAGCCGATGGCGCGGGATTCGACCTTCAACCCGCGACTGCCCTGCCCGGCCCGTGGGCTGCCCTGCAAGCGGGCGGCGATGCCAGCGCCGCGGCTTGTGCCCCCGGCGCCGCGCAGGCCTTCGTCGAGCGCGTGCCGCAGGCGACGTGGACGGCTGCAGCGGCCGGTGCGGCTTCCGCACAAGCTCCGGATGCCGGTGACGCGGCAGCCGCCTCTGCCGCCTTCACCAAGGCCTACGCCCGCCTCGCCGTCAAGCAGGCGCCCCTGGGGCCCCCGCCGACGCAGTTGGCCGACCTGCCGATCGTCGAAGCGCCCGTGGCCGCCAACGCGCCCGGCTCGCGCTTCGCCGTGCTGCTCTCGGGTGATGGCGGCTGGGCCGGCATCGACAAGGGGATCGCCGCCGCGCTCGTGGCGCAAGGCGTGCCGGTGGCGGGCTTCGACTCGCTGCGCTACTTCTGGACCGCCCGCACGCCGGAAGGGCTGGCAACCGACCTCGACCGCGTGATCCGCTACTACGCCGCGCGCTGGCGCCGCAGCGATGTCATCCTGATCGGCTATTCACAAGGCGCCGACGTGCTGCCCTTCGCCTTCAACCGCCTGCCCGCCTCGACTCGCGCCAACGTTCGCCTGACCGCCCTGCTCGGCCCGGGCCAGAAAGCCTCGTTCGAATTTCACGTGACCAACTGGATCGGCCCGAGTGGCGACCGACCCATCGCACCCGAGGCCAAGAAGCTCTCCGCCGCCAACACGCTGTGCATCTACGGCGTGGCCGAACGCGATTCGCTCTGCCCCGAACTCACGCCGCGCAATGCGCGCGCGCTGCCGTTGACGGGCGGGCACCACTTCGGCGGTGAATACGACGTGCTGGCGGGGCGGATCCTGGAGGCGGTGCCGCGCTAGGCGTCAGCAGCGCTGGCGTGTCAGCTTTATCATCCTTGGTTCGACGCAATGAGCCGGCGTGCTTGCAAACCGCACCGGCACCCGGCATCGTCATCTGTACAACTCAGGGAGCATTCCATGAAAACACTCGTCACCGCCGCCCTCCTTTCCATCGCCTCCTTGTCCGCCTTCGCCGCGGGCGAGCCGACCGAAGCCCAGATCGATGCCGCCTTCAAAAAGGCCGACCCCGACAGCGACGGCACGGTGAGCTGGGCAGAAGCGCGCAAGTTCGGCATCACCAAGGCAGCATTCACCAAGGCCAATCCGGACAAGGACGGCACGCTGGACAAAAAGGAATTTCTGGCCGCGATCAAGTACCAGTTCGAGCACGCGAACCCCGACAAGGACGGCACGCTCGATCACAAGGAAGCTGCCAAGGCCGGCATCAAGAGCAAGAAGGCTTTCGAGGCCGCCAACCCCGACAAGGACGGCACGCTGGACATGGCCGAGTTCCTCGAAGCGCTGACGATCAAGGCGAAGTAAACGCAGCGCACATCGACCCTGCCATCGACGCAAAAAAGCGGCCCGGGAATCCCGCGCCGCTTTTTCGTGAACGGATCAGAGCGACCGTTCGGGGCGCCGCATCGTCCCGACGCGGCGCCGATTCTCTGGCTGGCTTATTGCCCGCCGCTTTGCAGGTGCAGGGCACGTGCGAGGCGGTTCGGAGCGGCCGGCGTGGCAGCGCGGGCGAACGTGCCCTCTTCGGCGCCTTCGCCTGCGGGGATCAGCTCGCCGTTGGCGCGGGCGCGCAGGGTTTCGGCCTTGACCGAGGCGCGCGACACGCGGGTGCCGGTGTCGGTGGCCAACCAGGCGTAGGGCTCGTCACCCGCTTCGCCAGCAGGTTGCAGTTGCCCGGCGGCGCGGGCCACGGTCACGTCGCGTTCGACTTGCGCGCGCGTCAGCGACGACTTGCTTTGCAGCGGCGCGGTGTAGTCGGCGGCGTCACCGGCGGGGCGCAATTGGTGCGCGGCGCGGGCGGAGATGACGGACTGTTCGACATCGGCGCGGGTCAGGGGCGCGGCCATCACGGCAGAGGCGGCGAAAGCGAGTGCGCTGAGCGCGATCAGTTGTTTGGTGTGCATGGTGAACTCCTCGTGAGATCGGGTTGCTTCGGTCGGTGCCGTTGCCTCGCCCCGGGTGAGGGGTGGGTCTCGCTACCGGTGACGCATTTCCTTTGCATCACGGTATGGAGAGTACAAACCCTATGGGCACAGAAACCCGACAGCCGCATTACATCGGTGCAATGTTCGCTCACGTCAACGCAACACACGCACCAGGTCAGTGCCGCCCCCTCCGTGCCGGCCCTTCAGTGCCGCCCGAACAGCCTCGCGTCCCAGATCACCGGCTCCGGCGTTCCGGCGGTGATGCGGGCAAAGTCCGAATGCCGCGGGTTCAGCAGCAGGTTGCCCTCGCGGCGCGCGACGACCGAGGGCACGACGAGCACCGCGCTGCGGCCACTCCGCAGCCATTCGTCACCGAACGCGCGGGCCACGCGAAGGTTGCGGTGGTCCCAGCCCTCGGGCAGGCTGGCTTCCGGCGGCTGCTCGACCGACACGGCGCCCGGGATGGTGATCTCGATCGCCACATGGGTCCTGGGAATGCGGCCGATGCCGGCATGGGCCAGGCACTCCAGCATGGCGCCGGCGAACGAACGGCTCGCGTAAATCACGCCCTTGCCGGGTGAGTTCCACCGGCCGCCAACCAGCGAGGCGCCGACCGCACTGAACGGGTCGAAGCGACCGTCGGCGATGCGGTAGGCCGACCAGGCTGGGGCTCGATTCGGTTCTAGCGCAGCCGCCCTAGGCCGCGACGCCATGGAACATGGACCACAGCAGATTCTCGACGCGGCGCGCGCCGAGCTCGGTCAAGGCGACTTCGATCGGGCGCTTGTTGTCGAGCATCGAATGCGGTGTCGACAAAAATGCGCGCGCGTCGTCTTCATCGGCCCACACCTGCTCGGCCGTGGCGATCACCCGCGCGAGCCGTTCGACGCGCTCACCCTCCTGCGGCTTGAGGCCTTCGGCGCGGCGATGAAACGTGGCCGCAGGAATGACGCGCAACATCAGCGCCGCCGCCTCCGGCGCCGTGCCGTAGACATGGCGCGCCACCGCTTCGAGCGACGATTTGGGCAGGCCGGCATCGACCTGCCGCTCGAGCTCTTCGACGGACGACACCCGGCGGCGAATGCCGAGCAGCACGGCGATCTTCGAAGGTTCGACGAGGGCAGCGTACATGGCGGACTCTCCTGAAAATCTCATTTGAGAGTCAGAATCATATCATTCGGAATAACGCATCACCATGCAGCGATCACGCCCCGCACATGGATCAGGAGTTCGCGATGCGGCTTACCAGCGCCTTCGTGAACTCGGACGTGCTCGCCTTGCCGCCCAGATCGCCGGTGCGAACATTGTCGACATTGAGGGCATCGTTGATGCCGTTGCGCAGGCGCAGCGCGAGGTCGGGCAGGCGGCAGTGGTCGAGCATCATCGCGGTGGCGAGCATCAGCGCGATGGGGTTGGCGATGCCCTTGCCGGCGATATCGGGCGCCGAGCCGTGCACGGCTTCGAAGATCGCGGCATCGGTGCCGATGTTGGCGCCCGGCGTCATGCCCAGGCCGCCGACCAGGCCGGCAACCAGGTCGGAGAGGATGTCGCCGAAGAGGTTGGTCGTGACCAGCATGTCGAACTGCCACGGGTTGAGCACGAGCTTCATCGCGCAGGCGTCGATGATGACGGTGTCGAGCACGAATTGGCCCTTGTACTTGCGCTCGTAAAGCTCCAGCCCGGTCTCGAGGAAGATGCCGGTGAGCGCCTTCATGATGTTGGCCTTGTGCACGATCGTCACCTTCTTGCGGCCGGTAGCGACCGCGTGCTGGAAGGCGAATTCGAGCAATCGCCGGCTGCCGGCGCGGGGGTTGATGCCTGTTGCCATGGCAACGGCATGCGGGTCGTCGTCGATCTGCACGAAGTGCTCATGGCCGATATAGAGGCCTTCGAGGTTTTCGCGCACCACGACGAGATCGATCTTGTCGAAGCGACCGCCGGGGATCAGCGTGCGCGCCGGGCGCAGGTTGGCGTAGAGCTTGAACTCCTCGCGCAGGCGCACGTTGGACGAGCGATAGCCACCGCCCGAAGGGGTTTCCAGAGGGCCCTTGAGTGCCAGACGGGTGCGGCGGATGCTGGCCAGCGTCTCGGCCGGCAGCGGATCGCCGGCGACTTGCACACCGGCGAGGCCTGCAACTTGACGATCCCATTCGAACGGCGCGCCGAGTGCATCGAGCGCGGCGAGCGTGGCATCGACGATCTCCGGCCCGATGCCGTCTCCGGGGATCAGGGTGGCGGGAATGGCTTGGGTCATGGCGGGGCTTTCGTGAGACGGGGATGCAGCGATTATCTGCAACCCGCCTTTCGGCACCCACGCTAAACCTACAGCGAGGTTTCCAGCAACTCCCGGTATTCGTCGCCCGTCGCGATGCGCGGGTTGGTCTTGTGGCAATGGTCGGCCAGCGCGCCGGTGACGATGCGGTCGAACAGCGCGTGCTCCACGCCCATCGCCGCGAGGCCGGTCGGCAGGCCCAGGCGCGCATTCATGTCGCGCAGTGCCTCGGGAATGTCACTGCCGCTTTGCAGGCCCATCGCCCGGGCCATGCGGTCCAGGCGCTTGTCCTTGATGACGCTGGGCGCACTCGCGTTGAAGCGCACCACGGCGGGCAGGAACATCGCGTTGAGCGTGCCGTGGTGCAGCCGCGGGTTCACGCCGCCCAGGCTGTGCGAGAGCGAATGCACCGCGCCCAGGCCCTTCTGGAAGGCCATGGCGCCCTGCACCGAGGCGCTCATCATGTTGAGGCGCGCCTCGCGGTCCTGGCCGTCGCGCGTGGCGCGCTCGATGTGGCCCCAGCCGCGCTCCAGGCCGTCGAGCGCGATGCCGTCGGCAGGCGGGTTGAACGGCGCGGCCATGAAGGTTTCCATGCAGTGCGCGATGGCGTCCATGCCGGTCGCAGCCGTCAGGCCCGCGGGCAGGCCGAGCGTGAGTTCGGGGTCGCAGATGGCCGATCGCGGCAGCAGGTGCCAGGAGTGGAAACCGAGCTTGCGGTGGTCGTCGGTGATGACGATCGCGCCGCGCGCCACTTCGCTGCCGGTGCCGGCCGTGGTGGGCACGGCGATCAGCGGCGCGACGGCTTCGGTGATCTTGCCGCTGCCGCCTTCGATGGTGGCGTAGGTGACCAGCGGGCCGGGGTGCGTGGCGGCGATGGCCACGCCCTTGGCGCAGTCGAGCGAGGAACCACCACCGACGGCGATCAGCCCGTCACAGCCGTGTTCATTGAACATCGCGGCGGCTTCGCGCACCGCGGCTTCGGTCGGGTTGGAGGGCGTGCGGTCGTAGATGACGAAACCGTCGGGCCCCTGCAGTGAGGCCGGCAACGTATCGAGCACCTTCTGCAACACACCCGCGGCGCGCACGCCGGCATCGGTGACGATCAGCGGCTTCTTGATGCCGACGCGCTCGCATTCGCTGGCCAGCAGCGAGCGCGAACCGAAGTCGAGGTGGACGTGGGTGAGGTAGTAGATCAAGGCCATGACGATGGGTCTCCAGGTGTTTGGGTCAGGCCCGTGAAGCGGCATCGGCGATGCCAGTCACGAAGCGCGGCCAGAGTGGCGCGGGCAGGTCGTGGCCCATGCCGTCGATCACATCGATCTTCGCACCGGGGATCTTGGCCGCGAGGTCGTGGCCGGCCGCGACCGGAACCAGCGGATCATCGTTGCCGTGGATCACCTGCGTGGGGATCCGTATCTGCGCGAGCAGCTTCGAGCGGTTGCCATCGGCTGCGATCGCCACCAGTTGCCGCGCCGTGCCCGCCGGCCGGTAGGAGCGTCGCACCGATTGGCCGAGACGCTCGTGCAGCAGCGCGTCGCTGGCCGGGTAGCCAGGGCTGCCGATCAGCTTGTAGAGCTTGACGTAGTGCTCGATGATGCTCTTCGGGTCTTTGGGATCTTCCGGGCGCGAGAGCATGGCGCTGCGCACCTTCATCGTCGGCCCGGGCAGGCGGCGCGCGCCGCTGCTGGTCATGATCAGCGTGAGGCTCCTGACGCGGCCCGGGTGCCGCTCGGCCAGACGCTGCGCGATCATCCCGCCCATCGACGCGCCGCAGATATGGGCGCTGGCGATGCCGAGCGCATCGAGCACACCGGCCGTGTCGTCGGCCATGTCGGCCAGCGAGTATGGGCTGCTCACACGCATGCCGACCGCGGCCTTGAGGGCGGCCACAGGAATGTTGGGCACACCGAACTGGTCGAAGCGCTGGCTGAGGCCGATGTCGCGGTTGTCGAAGCGGATCACGCGAAAACCGCGCGCCACCAGTTGGGTGACGAAATCCGGGTGCCATGCGACGAGCTGCATGCCGAGGCCCATGATCAGCACGAGCGGCTCGCCAGCGGGCGAACCATGGTCTTCGACTTCGAGGGAGATACCGTTGGCGGAGAGTTGCATTCGGTTGGATGGATGCGGTCAGTGGGCGATCTGGGTGCGATAGAACCAGCGGCGCAAGCCGCTCGCATCGAAAGGCTGCCAGCCGCCGAGGGGCTGCGCCAGCCGATCGGCCACAGCATAGAGCGCCAGCGGGTTGCCGCCCATGCCCACATGGCTGGCCGGCACCTCGATGTTCTCGACCAGCGGCCCGGGTTCATTCAGGCTGCAGCGCCAGGAGACGATGCCATCGGTGCGCGAATAGATCGAGGTCGTCGGCACCGGCGGCGGGGTTCGCATGCGCTCGATCATCACATGGTCTTGCGCGCTCTGCCCGCTCAGGATCTCGAAGATGCGCCAGGCGTTGGTCGCCTTCGGGTGGCCGGTGAACGGCGTGCCGAGCGTGATGACGCTGCGCGTGTGTTCGGGCAACTCCTTGGCCGTCTCGCGGGCGTAGATGCCGCCCAGGCTCCAGCCGATCAGGCTCACCGGTTTGCCATGCAGATCGGCCAGCGCGCGCACGTCATCGGCGCAGCGCTTGAGCACGCCATTTTTCGGCCCGACGTTGAAGCCCTGCCCCCAAGCCTGCGTGACGTAGCCCAGGCTGTCGAGAAAATGCCGCAGCGGCGCGGTGGTCGCGTCGTTGGCGCCCATGCCGGGGAATACAAGCACCGGGTGGCCGTCGCCGCGCGGCAGACGTCGCAGAAGCGGCATGGCGGCAAACAGCGCGGCGAATTCCCAGGGCGCACGGCCTTCCATCATCATCAGGAAGGCACTGGGAGCACGCAGGTCGGCGTCGGCAGGCGGCGCCTCGTTCGGCGATTTGGGGGTGAAGACGGACATGATCGAACGCGGTCAGTGGCGATCGAACGATGCTACCGGCGGGCAGCACCCTTCGTTGAAGCACCCGCCCTATTCCGGGGTGTCCCCGGGGCGACAGCGCTCGGCCCGTTCCTGGTGGCCGCAGCGCGCAATGCCAGCGCCTCGTTGCCGGCGAGTGCGGCCAGCACCAGCACACCGCCGCCGAGCACGTGCGGCGCCGGTGCTTCGTCGGCGCCCAGCCAGGCCCATGCCACGCCGAAGACCACTTCGAGCAAGGCCAGCAGCGAAGCCTCGGGCGCGCTCAGCGCACGCGCGGCCGCCACCGAGAGCAGGCAGGGAATCGCGAGCTGAACCGTGCCCAGCAGGGCGAGCCAGCCCATGTCGCGCGCCGAGGCGGCGAAGGGCAGCGCGAACGGCATGGCGACGAGGGTCGACATCACCGCGCCGATTAGCACGGCGGGCAGCATGTCGCGGTCGGCCGCGCCACGGCTGTGCTGCAACACCGTCCAGTTGATGGCGGCAGCGATCGGCACGCACAGCGCCACCAGCGTGCCAAGCAGATGGCGCGCATCGGCGGCGCTCACTTCGCGCGCATACATCCAGGTGATGCCGGCACCGGCCACGGCGATGGCCGCCCAGGTGCGTGGCGCGAGCCGGTGTCCCAGCGCAAAGCGCGAAACGAGTGCCGTCAACAGCGGCGAGATCGCCATCGTCACCAGCACATTCGCAACAGTCGTCAACGTGAGCGCGACCATGAACGCGGTGAACATCACCGCCCAGCACACGCCCGAGAGCCACAGCGTGCGGCCGCCTTCGCGCAGCGACACCCACAGCACGCGCGGCCCGCGCAGGAAAGCGAGCGTGACGATCAGCACGACAACGGTGAAGCCGCTGCGCCAGAAGGTGAGTTCCGCGCCGCGCGCAGATTCGAGCTGCCGCGTGACCACGCCGGCGATGCTCCACATCAGCGTGACGGCGAGCATGGTGAAGACCGCGCGGCGGTGGGTCATGAAGGCTGGAGGCAAAGGGATGAGAGGCGCCGTCGGCCGAACAGGCCGCTTGTACGTTGGCCGAAGACAGGCGATCGGCCGCAGGTGGGAGTGTCGTCAGTAATCGCCGCCACCGAAGCTGCCCGGCGCAAGGTTGTCGAACTTCGTGAGCGGCTTCAGGAAGGCCAGCTTGACGGTGCCGGTCGGCCCGTTGCGCTGCTTGCCGATGATGATCTCGGCCACGCCCGGCTCCTTGCTCGCTTCCTTGGTGTAGTAGTCGTCGCGGTAGATGAACATGATGACGTCGGCATCCTGCTCGATGGCGCCGGACTCGCGCAAGTCGCTCATCATCGGCCGCTTGTCGGTGCGGGTTTCGACGCTTCGGTTCAACTGCGAGAGCGCGATCACCGGGCACTTCAGTTCCTTGGCGAGCGACTTCAGGCCGCGCGAGATTTCGCCGATCACGGTGGCACGGTTTTCTTCGCTGGTGCCGCCGCTGCCGCTCATCAGTTGCAGGTAGTCGACCACGATCAGGCCGAGCTGCCCGCATTGCCGCGCCTGGCGCCGCGCCCGCGCGCGCACTTCGGTGGGCGAGAGCGCAGAGCTTTCGTCGATGAACATGCTGACCGCGCCGAGCTTCTCGACCGCTTCCGACAGCCGGCTCCATTCGTCGTCCTTGAGGCGGCCGGTGCGCAGGTTGCTTTGGTCGATGCGGCCGAGCGAGCCGACCAGCCGCAAGGCCAGTTGCGCCGCGCCCATTTCCATCGAGAAGATGACGACCGGCAGGCCTTCGGCGACGGCAACATGCTCGGCAATGTTGAGCGCAAACGCGGTCTTGCCCATCGACGGCCGCGCCGCCAGCACGATCAGGTCGCCGGGCTGAAATCCAGAGGTCATCTTGTCGAGATCGAAGTAGCCGGTGCGCACGCCGGTCACGTCCTCGGCGCCGTTTTCGTGCAGTTCGGTCACGCGGTCGAGCAACTGCACGACGAGCGAATCCATGCTCTGGAAGCCCTGCTGCGATTTGGAACCTTCTTCGCCGATGCGGAAGATCTTGCCTTCGGCTTCGTCCAGGATTTCGGCGACGTTGCGGCCCTGCGGGTTGAAGGCGGCCGTGGCGATCTCGTCGCTCGCCGCCACGAGCTTGCGCAGCACCGCGCGCTCGCGCACGATCTCGGCATAGCGCCGCATGTTGGCCGCGCTCGGCACGCTTTGCGCGAGCGCGTTCAGGTACGCCAGCCCGCCGCACTCCTCGGCCTTGCCGAGGCCCTGCAACTGCTCGAAAACGGTGATCACGTCGGCCGGCTTCGTGTGATTGATCAGCCCGCCGATCGCCGCGTAGATATGGCGGTGTTCATAGCGGTAGAAGTCGGTATCGACCAACAGGTCACCGGCGCGGTCCCAGGCGCTGTTGTCGAGCAGCAGACCGCCGAGCACGCTCTGTTCGGCCTCGACCGAATGGGGCGGGATGCGGAGCTTGGCGACCTCGTCGTCCTGGCGGCGGGGAGAAGCGTCTTTGGGCTGAAACACGACCGACATCGATTGATCCTAAGAAGTGCGCCGCAATTCGCGTACCGGGTCGAACCCCCTGTGCGCAGGCCTGTGCATATCCGGTTGAAACATGGGGATAACTATTCGCACAAAGCGAAAGGGCCGGCAGTGCCGACCCTTTCTTGTGCGAAGCCGACAAGCGGCCCCGCAATATCGTTGGACTTTAGATCAGTCGGTCTCGCCCAGCACCACGACCTTGACTTCGACGACCACATCGGTGTGCGGCGCCACCGTGACGGTGTGCTCGCCCACGGTCTTGAGCGGGCCGTTGGGCAGGCGCACTTGCGACTTGGCGATCTTGAAGTCGATGCGGGTCAGCGCATCGGCGATGTCGGCGTTGGTCACCGAACCGAACAACCGGCCGTCCACACCCGCTTTTTGCGTGATGTGAACCGTGCGGCCGCTCATCTTCTCGCCCAGCGCGTTGGCGGCAGCCAGCTTCTCGGCGGCGGCTTTTTCGAGCTCGGCGCGCTTGGCTTCGAA
>JAMFRW010000139.1 GCA_026224975.1 Rhodoferax sp.
CCAGGCGCGGGAACATCTCGTAGGCGCGCTGGACGGTCCACGGCCCGGGACGCGCCACCGCCGTGAGGTTCTCGTCGACGGTGAGCGACTTGAAGATGTTGCGCTCCTGCGGCACCCAGCCGATGCCGGCCGCGGCGCGCAGGTGCGGCGGCAAGGCGGTGATGTCTTGCCCGGTCAGCCAGATGCGCCCGGCATGCCGCCGCGTCACACCCACCAGCGTGTTCAGCAGCGTCGTCTTGCCCGTGCCGTTGCGGCCCAGCAGCGCGAGCGACTGGCCTTGCGGCAGCACGAGATCGATGCCTTGCACCACCACTGCCTCGCCGTAGCCCGATTTCAGGCCTTCGACCTTCAGCAACTCAGACATGCAAGCCCTCGCCGAGATACACCGCCTTCACGCGCGGGTCGTTCGAGATCGCCTGCACATCGCCTTCGGCAAACACCGCGCCGTTGACCAGCACCGTCACGCTCTTGGCGAACTCGAAGACCAGATCCATGTCGTGCTCGATCAGCAGCACCGACACATCGGCCGGCAGCGCATTGATGGTGTCGAAGATCTCCTGCCGCTCGCCTTCGGGCACGCCGGCCACGGGTTCATCGAGCAGCAGCACGCGTGGCTGGCAGGCGAGCGCCGTGGCGATCTCGAGCAAGCGGCGCTTGCCGTAGGCCAGGTGCTTGACCTGCTGACTCGCCACATCGTCGAGCCGGAACTGCCTCAGCAATTCATCGCAGACCGTGGCCACGCGCGCATCGGTGCCGAGCGGCTTCCACCATTGCGCGCTGATGCCGAGCTGGGCCGAGACGCACAGCGCCAGCGATTGAAGCGGCGTCAGCTCATTGAACAACTGGTTGATCTGGAAGGTGCGCACGATGCCGCGTCGCACGCGCTGGTGCGGCGCGACGCGGGTGATGTCTTGCCCATCGAGCCAGATGCTGCCGGCGGTCGGTTCCAGCACACCGGTGAGCAGGTTGATCAGCGTGGTCTTGCCAGCGCCGTTGGGGCCGATCAGCGCATGGCGCGCGCCTTTGTGCACCTGGATCGAAACATCGTTCGTCGGCGTGATGCCGCCGAAGCGCTTGAGCAGGCCGCGGGTTTCGAGCACCACTGTCATGCCTTGCTCCCGCCGAACCAGGCGCGTGGCGACATCAACCTTTCGCGCCCGACCAGCACGAGCACGACGAGGAAGAGGCCGAGCCAGAAGTTCCAGTATTGCGGCGTCCACGACGAGATCACATCGTGCAGCAGCTTGAACACGATGGCGCCGAAGATGCCGCCGTACAGGTAGCCGGTGCCGCCGATCACCAGCACCAGCAGCACCTCGGCGCTGCGGTGAAAGTCGAACACGTCGAGCGAGGCGAAACCGGTGGTCTGCGAGAGCAGCGCGCCCGCCGCACCGGCCAGTGCCGCCGCCACGGTGTAGACCGCGATGAGCCGCGCGTTCACCGAGAGGCCGATGCTGGACGCGCGCAAGCGGTTGTCGCGCAGCGCCTGCAGCGAGGTGCCGAAGGGCGAGTGGACCAGCCGGCGCGCGATCAACACGGCGGCGATCAGCACGACCAACGTGTAGGCATAGGCGGTGCGGCCGGAGAGGTCGAACTCGAAGCGGCCCAACAAGGGACCGAGCACCACGCCCTGCAGTCCATCGGCGCCGCCGGTGAGCCAGTCGAGCTTGTTGGCGAGTTCGTAGAGGATGGACGCGATGCCGAGCGTCACCATCAGCCGCGTGAGGTCGGTGCCACGCAGGATGAGCAGGCTGCACAGCGCGCCTAACACGGCGGTGATCGCGATGGCGAAAGCCATGCCGACCAGCGGATCGGGCATCACC
>JAMFRW010000140.1 GCA_026224975.1 Rhodoferax sp.
GCGGCGTGGCTCACGGTGCAATCCACCGTCATCGGCATGGCGGTGGCGACGGTCGTGGCGGTGGTGCTGGCGCTGCTCTTCATGGCCTCGCGCACGCTGGATGCGGCGCTGATGCCGCTGATCGTCGTCGTGCGCACCGTGCCGATGATCGCCATCGCACCGGTGCTGGTGCTGGTCTTCGGCCGCGACCGCTGGAACGGCGTCGGCATGGTGGCGCTGCTCTCGTTCTTCCAGATCATGCTGGCCGCGCGCAAGGGCTTCGAGGGGCCGAGCCGCCACATGCTGGAGCTGATGCATTGCAGCGGCGCCGGCTTCTGGCAGACGCTCTTCAAGCTGCGCGTGCCGTGCGCGATGACGCACCTCTTCACCGGCCTGCGCATCGCCTCGGCCTCGGCCATCCTCTGCGCGATGTTCGCCGAGTGGCTCTCGGGCGCCCCGGGGCTGGGCAGCCTGATCCTCGATGCCAACGCCAGGCAGGACTTCGCACTCATGTGGGCGGCGGTCGGCGCGGGCACGACGGTCTCCTACCTCTTCTTCACTTTCACCATCGCGCTCGAACGCGCCGTACAGGACTGGAGCCGCTGACCGCGGACACATCGCCATGAATTTTTTGCCATGAACATCCTGAAGGGCAAGGTCGTCTTCGCCACCGGCGCCACCAAGGGGCTGGGCGCCGAATTGGCGGTGGCGCTCGCGCGCGAAGGCGCACACGTGGCCATCGTCGGGCGCAACGTGGAGGCGGGCGCCGAGGTGGCCGCCGCGGTGCGCGCCACCGGCAGCGAGGCGCTGGTCCTGCGCGCCGACGTGACCGATGGCGATGCGCTGCAGGCCGCGGCGCAGCAGGCCCACGACTACTTCGGCCGCAACGACCGCCTGCTGTGCAGCGCCGGCGTCGGCAGCCCGCGCCAGCCGGTGTGGGAGAGCACCGCCGACGACTACCGCGCCTGCTTCGACATCAACGTGATGGGCGTGATGCTCACCATGCGCGCGGTGATGCCGCTGCTGATCGCGCAGGGCGAGGGGCGTGTCGTCGTGATCGGCGGCACCTACGGCCACAAGGGCGTGGCCGACGCAGCGCTCTACGCGGCCTCCAAGTGGGCGGTGCGCGGGCTCGTCAAATCGGCCGCGCTCGAAGGCGGGCCGCACAACGTGACCGTCAACGTGGTCGCGCCCGGCGGCATCGCCGGGCCGCGGCTCAAGCAATTGTTCGAAGCCTCGGCACAGCGCGAGGGCATTCCTTACGAAACGGTGCTGAGGCGCTTCACCGCCAAGTCCGCACTGGGCCGGCTCGTCGGTGGCGAGGACATCGCTCACGCGGTGATCCACCTCTTCTCCGAAGGCGGCCGCCTGATCACCGGGCAAGACCTCGTGGTCGATGCCGGCACGCTGATCTGACCCCACCCCTCCTCCCCACGAGCATGAAAACCCAAGACTCCCTCGCGCACCCCATGGCCACGGACACGCAGCTCGTCCACCTCGGGCGCGACCCCGAGGCCTACCACGGCATCGTCAACCCGCCGGTCTACCACGCCTCGACCTTCATCTTCCGCTCGGTCGAGCACCTGCTGGAAACGCGGCGCGACCGCGCCAGCGGCGCCTTCGAGCAGTTCACCTACGGCCGTGAAGGCACGCCCACCACCCGCGCGTTCGAAGACGCGGTCACGCAGCTCGAAGGCGGCTACCGCGCCGTGGTGGCCTCGTGCGGGCTGGGCGCGATCTGCGCCTCGCTCACGGCCTTTCTCGGCGCCGGCGACCACCTGCTGATCGTCGACAGCCTCTACGGCCCGGTGCGCCTCTTCTGCGACGAATACCTGAAGAAGTACGGCGTCGACATCACCTACTACGACCCGCTGATCGGTGCCGGCATCGCCGCACTGGTCAAGCCCAACACCAAGGTGATCTACCTCGAATCGCCGTGCTCGCTGACTTTCGAGATGACCGACGTGCCGGCCGTGGCCGCCGTGGCGCGCGCGCGCGGCATCACGACGATCATGGACAACACCTGGGCCTCGCCGCTGTGCTTCAAGCCGCTGGCGCATGGCGTCGATGTGTCGATCCACGCGGCCACCAAGTACATCTCGGGCCACTCGGACTTGATGCTGGGCATCGCGGTCTGCAACGAGGCCTCGTTCATCCCTGTCAAGAAGACAGCCTCGGCCTCGGGCTACTGCGGCGGGCCGGACGACATCTACATGGCCTTGCGCGGCCTGCGCACGCTGGGCCTGCGCATCCCGCGCCATCAGGAGACAGCCACCACCCTCGCGCGCGGGCTGCAGACGCGGCCCGAGGTGGCGCGGGTGATGTACCCGGCGCTGCCCGACGACCCCGGCCATGCGATCTGGAAGCGCGACTTCACCGGCGCGAGCGGCCTCTTCGGTGCAGTGCTGCAACCCTGCAGCGAGCGCCAGTTCGCGGCGATGCTCGACCACCTCGACCTGTTCCAGATGGGCTACTCCTGGGGCGGCTACGAAAGTCTGGTCGTGCCCACGTACCCGGCCACGCTGCGCAGCGCGCGGCCCTGGGCAGAGCAGGGCCCGGCATTGCGCCTGCACGCCGGCCTCGAAGATCCGGACGACCTGATCCGCGACCTGGAGCGCGGTTTCGCGCGCCTGGCGGCCGCAGCCTGATGGAGGGGCACCGCATGACCGAAGAGATCGACTTCGCGAACGCCCGGCACCCGTTCCTCGACGGCCGCCCCAAGCGCATGCTGATCGGCGGGCGATGGGAAGCCGCGGCGTCGGGCAAGACCTTCGAGACCCGCAACCCCGCCACCGGCGGATTGCTGGCGCTGGTGCCCGAAGGCGAGGCCGAAGACGTGGACCGCGCGGTGGCTGCGGCCCGCGCCGCCTTCGAAGGCCCGTGGCGGCGCATGAAGCCCGACGAGCGGCAGGCGCTGATGCACAAGCTCGCCGACCTGATCGACGCGCACTACGACGAACTCGCCTGGCTCGACACGCTCGACATGGGCTCGCCCATCCGCCACACCCGCGGCAGCCGGCGCCACCTGGTCGGGCTGATGCGCTACTTCGCCGGCCAGGCCACCGCGATCTACGGCCAGACCGCCGACACCTCGCTCAACGGCAACATGTTCGCCGCCACGCTCAAGGAGCCGGTGGGCGTGGTCGGCTCCATCATTCCGTGGAACGGGCCGCTGTGGGCGACGGTGTTCAAGGTGGCGCCGGTGCTGGCCACCGGCTGCACGCTGGTGCTCAAGCCGGCGGAAGACGCGCCGCTCACGCCGCTGCGCTTTGCCGAGCTGGCGCTCGCAGCCGGCGTGCCACCCGGTGTGATCAACGTGGTGACCGGCTTCGGCCGCGGCGCGGGTGCCGCACTGGCCGCGCATCCGGGCGTCGACAAGATCTCGTTCACCGGCTCGGTGGGCACGGGGCAGGAGATCGTGCGCGCCTCGGCCGGCAACCTGAAGCGCCTGTCGCTGGAGCTCGGTGGCAAGTCGCCGCACATCGTGTTCGACGACGCCGACATCGCGCGCGCCGCGCCGGCCGCCGCCATCGGCGTGTTCGCCAACGCGGGGCAGATCTGCAGCGCCGGCACGCGTGTGTTCGTGCAGCGCGGTGTCTACGACGAAGTGGTCGAGACCATGGCCAAGGTCGGTGCCGGCCTGCGAGTGGGCGCGGGCACCGATCCGGCGAGCGACATCGGCCCGCTGGTCTCGCCGCGGCAACTCGAACGTGTGCTCGGCTATGTGGGCAGCGCACGCGACGAGGGCGCGCGGCTGGTGTCGGGCGGCGAGCGGCTCGGCGGGCCTGCGCATGCGGCCGGGCACTTCATGGCGCCCACGGTGTTTGCCGATGTGCGCGACCCGATGCGCATCGCGCGTGAAGAGATCTTCGGCCCGGTGGCATCGGTGATGCCGTTCGACGATCTCGATGAAGTGGTGCGGCGTGCCAACGACTCACCCTTCGGCCTGGGCGCTGGTGTGTGGACGCGCGACGTGGGCCGGGCGCACTCGATCGCCAAGCGCTTGCAGGCCGGTTCGGTCTGGGTCAACTGCTACAACCAGATGGACCCGTCCATGCCGTTCGGCGGCGTCAAGATGAGCGGATACGGCCGCGAGTCGGGTGCGCAGCAGCTCGACGAATACCTGAACGTCAAGGGACTCTGGATCCAGCACGACTGAGCGGCCGGGAGGCGCGGGCTCTCGTGAACGACAGGCCGTGCCGCGATGCGCGGCCTGTTTTTTTTGGGGCCGGCCCCGCCGGTGTGCGCGGTGTTGCCCGCGCGACGAAAACGCCTGGCCGGCGCGTTGCCGTTTTGTCTCGGCGCTGCAGGCAAAACCGATACGGGCCAGGGTTCCGGCAGGTGATCCGGCTCTGTTTGCCGGGCGTGGCACCCACCGCGTGCGGCCTCTCGCGCGACGTAGCGGTACACGCAACGAGTGCCGACGAAAAAAGCAATTCTTTGCAAGGTGGCTTCTCGATAAATTGAGTTCGTACCTTCAGCAGCCTCGAAAGCCAACCCATGAAAACCGAATTCATCGCCACCTGTCTGGTCACGGCGGCAGCCGCCGCGGCAGGGCAAACCGCCCCTGTCGCGCCTGCCGCGCCGGCCGCACAGGAAAAGACCGACATCGGTCGCGTCAGCGCCTCCGGTGCGTCGAACGCCAGTCCGCAGGACACGCCTTCGGCGACCGGCGTCACGCGCAAGGAGATCGGCGGCGGGCTGATGGTCGACGAGAACGTCTCCAAGGCCAAGAGTTCGGTCACGCGCGACTTCATCCAGAAGCAGCAGCCCACGGCCGATGTGTTCCAGCTGCTCAAGTACTCGCCGGGCGCCAACTCGGCGACAAGCGACGCCTGGGGCCTGGCGCCCGGCGTGATCTCGGTGCGCGGCATGGACGGCGGCCAGATGGGCTTCAACTTCGAAGGCATGCCGCTGAGCGTCGCGTCGAACTGGTCGGTGTTCCCCGGCCAATACATCGACACCGAGAACACCGACGTGGTCACGCTGAACCAGGGCTCGGCCGACCTCTCCTCGCCCGACGTGACGGCCACCGGAGGCATCGTCGACCTGTTCCTGCACACGCCGTCGAAGAAGCGCGGCGGCCTGCTGACGATGTCGGTCGGCTCGGACAACGCGCGCCGCTTCTTCCTGCGCGGCGAGACGGGCGAGATCGGCGACAGCGGCTTTCGCGCCTTCGGCTCGATCTCGCAGATCGAGGCCGATCACTTCCGCGGGCCGGGCAAGGACCGCAAACAGCACCTGGCGCTCGGCGCCGTGCAGGAGTGGGGTGGCGGCAGCCGCAGCAAGCTCGCGCTGACGTATTCGAAGTTCATGCGCGACGTCTACAAGAACCCGACCCTCGCGCAGTGGAACAACGGCGGCATGGACGGCGCGGCTGCCAACTACGACTCGACCTACACCGCGGGCAGCCTGAACTACTACCGCATGCTGCAGAACCCGTGGGAGAACCTGCTGCTGTCGGTGCCGACCGACATCCGCGTCAACGACAAGCTCTCGCTCAACGTCACGCCCTACCTCTTCTACGGCTTCGGTGGCTCGGGCTCGGCTGGCACGTTGAACGAAAGTTCGGTGGGCTTCGGCAACACCGTGCTGCCGGTCGACCTGAACGGCAACGGCACCACGACCGACACCAACGTCACCTTCTACAACCCCATTCTCGAAAAGAACATCCGCACCGGCATCACCTTCAAGGGCAACTACCAGCTCGCCAACCACGCCCTGGTGGCTGGCGTCTGGATGCAGCACTCTCGCGACCAGCTCTACCGCCCCTACGGCCTGATGAATCCCGACGGCACGCCGGTCGATGTGGCCGGGCGTTCGTCGCTTGTCACCACCTCCGACGGCCGCGTGGTGAACCAGTGGAACCAGGACACGCACGACAACTTCTATTCGCTGTTCGTCGGCGACACCATCAGCCTGATGGACGACCGCCTCTCGGTCGATGTGGGCGTGAAGAAGATGTGGCTGGAGCGCGTGGGCATCAACCGCGTGCCGAGCAACGTGAGCCGCACCGAAGCGCAGAACAACCCGACGCTGCCCACGGCGGCGGTCCGCTTCAAGCTCGACGATGTCAACTCGGTGTTCGCGACCGTCTCGCGCGGCGTTCGCATCCTGCCGGCCGGCGCGCTCTACCCGCGCTACAGCGCCGCGACCGGTGCGGTGACCACGCGTGAGAACCCCGACCAGGCCCCCGAAAAATCGACCGCCTTCGAGGTCGGCTACCGCTACCAGGGGCCGCTCGTGAGCCTCTCGACATCGGCCTTCCACTACACCTTCCAGAACCGCCAGATCTCCGCGCAGGTCTGCGACCCGGGCTGCGTGAGCTCGCCGATCGACGGGGGCAAGCAAAAGGCCTACGGGCTCGACTTCGAAGCCGGCCTGCGCCCGTACAAGAACTTCCGTCCGTATGCCTCGCTGGAGCTGCTGAAGACGCAGATCCAGTCGAACATTCCGGTCTCGGGCGACTTCCTGCCGACCGACGGCAAGCAAGCCGTGCGCGCACCGAAGGTGCAGGCCGCCGTCGCGGTCGACTACGACAACGGCACGTTCTTCGGCAACCTGGGCGTCAAGTACGTCGGCAAGCAATTCGCCACGTTCATGAACGACCAGGAGATTCCGGGCTACACCACGGTCGACATCGGCGTGGGCTACCGCTTCTCGTTGCCGGCCGGCACGGGCTTCACCAAGCCGGAGCTGCGCCTGAACATCCAGAACGTGGGTGACCGCAAGTACCTCTCGGGTGTCAACAGCGCCACCACCAACTCGGTGGCCACCACCGGCATCAACGGCAAGCTGATCGCTGCCTCGCAGCCGAGCTATCTGGTCGCCAACCCCCTCGCCGCGATGTTGACGTTCGCGGTCGGTTTTTAAGGATCTCTCATGTCGATCAGCCAGGACTTCCTGCATGCCGCGACGATCGATCTGCTTTATGCAGCCGTCGTCATCCTGACCTTCGTGATCATCGAACGCCTGGTGTATTACGTCTACCTCACCAAGCGCCGCTCGCGCATCGCCAAGTCGATCGCGGTTGCGGTGGCGGCAGACGCCGGCAGCCCGCTGCCGGACCTGCCGCAAGGCACCGATGTGCTGACGCGCGCGATGCAGGAGTACGTGGACGTGCAACGCAGGGGCAGCGTCACGCGCAACCGCATCGAGGACTTGTCGGCCGCGCTCTTCCTGCGCGTGGACGGCAGCGTCAACCGCGGGCTGTGGATCCTGGACACCATCGTCACGGCGGCGCCGCTGCTCGGTCTGCTGGGCACGATCCTCGGGATCATGGACACCTTCCACGCCTTGTCGGCGGGCGGTGTCTCGGACCCGTCGGCGGTGAGCCGCGGCATCGGCTCGGCGCTCTTCGCCACGGCGATCGGCATCGGCACCGCGCTCTACGGCCTGCTCGGCCACAACGTGCTGCATCGCATCGGCGAATGCATCACCGAGGACTTCAAGAGCTTCCTGCTCGAAACCACCCAGTGAGCGAGGCGACCCGATGAGATCCTTTCCCCAACGCAAGCAGCGCCAGGCGCGCATCGAGATCATTCCGATGATCGACGTGATGATGTTCCTGCTGGTGTTCTTCGTTCTGATCAGCACCAACGTGCTGCCCGCGCTGGGGCTCAACGTGGCCTTGCCCGGCTCGGCCCAGCCCGACCCGATCAAGGACGAACCGCTGCGCATCACGCTCACGGTAGACCGCGACGGCGTGGTGTATGTGGACGGACAACTCACGTCGATGGCGCAGGTGGCCGGCAAGCTCAAGGCCGTGGCCGGCCCCCGGCAGGCCAAGGTGATCATCGCCGGCGATGGCAGCTCGAAGCTGCAGACGCTGGTCGAACTGCTGGACCAGCTCAAGGCCGCGGGCATGCCGGCCGCGTCCATCGTGACGAAGCGGCAATCGTGAGTCGGCGGCCGTGACGATCCGAGACCCTTTCGAACGCGCGTCCAACGGCTTCGCGCTGGTGGCGACCGCCGCTGCCGTGCTCGCGCTGGCCCTGGCGCCGCGGCCGGATCTGGCGCCCAGTCCACCGCCACCCGACGAGCCACCGGTGGTGACGCTGCAGGCCGAAGACCCGCCGCCCGATGTGCCGCCACCCCCTCCGCCACCTCCGCCGCCGCCCGCGCCCAGGCCGGTGACGCCGCCGCCGCGCCCGGTCTCCCAGGCACCGGCGCCTGCTCCCGTGCCTTCGCCGGCACCTTCGCCCGTGCCTGTTCCGCCGCCACCGCCGCCGATGCCGCCCGCGCCCAATCCACCGCCACCCGCACCCACGCCGCCACCCCCGGCCCCGCCGCCGGCGAACAACGCCAACATCGAGGCGGGCTACGTGGGCAAGCTGCGCGGCTACATCCGCAGCATCACCGAGTACCCGACCTCGGGCGATGCGCGCCGGCTGCGGCCCGAAGGCGCGAGCGTCGTCCGGTTCACGCTGACGCGGGAGGGTGCGATCAGGGCCGTCGAGATCGAACGCGGTTCGGGCTCGCCGATCCTCGACAAGCAGGCGCTCGCCATCGTGCGCGGCGGCCAGTACCCGGCTTGGCCCGCAGAGGCCTGGCCGGGCAGCGGCGAGCATGTCTTCACCGTCACCGTGCAGTTCGTGTCGCCATGAGCAGCGCTTTCGATTTCGACGCCGACTCGCCGCCCGCCGTGCGCGAGGCCATTCGCAGCCGGGCCTACCGCGGCTTCACCAATGTGGTGGCCCGCCGGCATGTGCAGGGCAACCTGATGATCGTGCCGGCGGCGCATGCCGACGACTTCGCCGCCTACTGCGCGCTCAACCCGCAGGCGCTGCCGGTGCTCGGCCGCAGCGAGCCCGGTTCACCGCACATTCCGGCGCTCGGGGCCGACCTCGACCTGCGCACCGACGTGGGCGGCTACATGGTGTTTCGCGACGGCGAGCTGAGCGCCACGCAGCGCGAGATCGGCGCGCTGTGGCGCGACGACCTGGTGGCGTTCGTGCTCGGCTGCTCGTTCTCGTTCGAGGGCGTGTTGCAGCGCCACGGCGTGCGCCTGCGCCACATCGACGAAGGCAACGTGTCGGCGATGTACGTGACGAACATTCCGACGCGGCCGGCCGGGCCCTTCGGCGGGCCGCTGGTGGTCTCGATGCGTGCGCTGCGTGCGGCCGATGCCATCCGCGCCATCGTCGTGTCGCAGCACTACCCGATGTTCCACGGCCAACCCATCCACCTGGGCACGCCGTCGCTGATCGGCATCGATGATCTTTCGCGCTCCTACGGCGGCCACGGGCTGACCCGCCTTCACGACGACGAACTGCCGGTCTTCTGGGCCTGCGGCGCCACCGCGCAGCTCGCGGCCCACCAGGCGCGGCTGCCGCTGTGCATCACCCACTACAAGGCCCACATGGTCGTGACCGACCTGCCGGTCGACGGCCTCGTGGACTCATGACCAACCCAAAGGAAAAGAACCGATGAACATCGACCAGATGGTCCAGCAATACCGCGACGAAGGTTATGTGCTGATCCCCGGCGCGCTCGGCGCCGATGACGTGCGCGAGCTGCAGGCCACCACCGACCGCATCGCCGGGCTGGCGCGCGGCCTGACGGAAGAGAACGCGATGTTCGACTTCGAAGGCGCGCACACCGCGGAGCTGCCGATGGTCCAGCGCATCAAGAAGCCGCACCGCATCGACCCGCTGTATTTCGCGCTCGCCAGACACCCGGGCATCTTCGCGCTGGTGCAGCGGCTTTGCGGCGAGAACATGCGCCTGAGCCACACCAAGATCAACATGAAGGCGGCGCGCGCAGGCTCGCCGCTCGAATGGCACCAGGACTGGGCCTTTGCGCCGCACACCAACATGTCGACCTGCGTGGCCTCGGTGATGATCGACGAGGTGACGCTGGAAAACGGCGCGATGCAGGTTCTGCCCGGCAGCCACCAGGGGCCGCTGTTCGAGCACCACGATCCGACGCTCGGCTTCGTCGGCGCGGTCGATCTCGCCGCGCAGAAGATCGATGTCTCGCAGGCGGTCTCGCTCGTCGGCACGGCGGGCACGGTCTCGATCCATCACCCGATGACCCTGCACGGCTCGGGCGCCAACCGCTCCGGCCGGCAGCGCCGCATCCTCTTCCTCGAATACGCGGCGAGCGATGCCTTCCCGCTGTTCTACGACGTCGACTGGGAGGAGTACAACTCGCGCCTGCTGAGCGGCCCGGCCACCAGCGAGGTCCGCACCGAGCCGAGCGTGATCAAGCTGCCCTTCCCGTCGCGGGCGGGGAGCTCGATCTACAAGGCGCAGGCGCACGCGCGTTCGCGCTTCTTCGACAAGGCGGCATGAGCATGAACACCCTTGTCAACGACGGCGCACGGCCGGTCGCGCTGGTGACCGGTGCCAGCAGCGGCACAGGCCGCGCCATTGCCATCGCGATGGCCGAAGACGGTTGCGATGTCGGCATCCTCGGCCGCCGCACCGAAGCCCTGGAACAGACCGCTCTGCAGATCCGCGCGCTCGGGCGGCGTGCCTGCGTCCTGACGGCCGATGTGCGCGACGAGCAGGCCGTGGCTGCGGCGGTCGAGGTCTTTCTCGCGTGGTCGGGTGGGCGCACCGATGTGCTCGTCAACGCCGCCGGCATTCCCGGCCCGCTGGGCGCGACGGTGGGCGAGCTGAACGTGTCGGATTTCGACGCGGTCATGGCGACCAACCTGCGCGGGCCGTTTCTGACCATGTCGCACCTGCTGCCGGTGATGTGCCGTCAGGGCAACGGGCGTGTCATCAACATCGGCGGCAACCACGGCATGCGCGGCCGCGCCGGCCGGGCCAGCTACGCCAGTTCGAAATGGGCGCTGCGCGGCCTCACGCGGAGTGCGGCGCTGGAAGTCGGGCCGCACGGCGTCACTGCCAACGTGGTGGCGCCGGGCGCGATCGCCGTGGACCGCATGCGCCAGCGCTGGGCCGACCAGGCCGCGGCCGAGGGCGTGAGCGAAGAGGTCATCCTGGAGCGCTACATCCAGTCGCTCGGCGTCGCGCTCAAGCGCCCGAACGAAACCTCCGACGTGGTGGCCACGGTGCGCTTCCTGGCCGGCGAGGGCGGGCGCAACATCACCGGCCAGGAGATCGTGGTCGACGGCGGGGTGATCGTATGAACAACGGCCCGGCACTTGCAAACCCTGGCGGGAGCGAACGATGATCAGCGCCGAACACAACGACCTCATCACCCGTGTCGGCCGCGTCACGCCGGCCGGCTCGCTGCTGCGGCGCTACTGGCAGCCGGTGGCGCTGGCCGACGAGCTGGCCGGGCCGCGGCCGGTGAAGGCGGTGCAGCTGATGGGCCAGCACTTCGTGCTGTTCCGCGATGAGCAGGGCCGGCTCGGCATGCTCGACCGCGACTGCCCGCACCGCGGCGCCGACCTGGCCTTCGGCCGCCTGGAGGACGGCGGCCTGCGCTGCCCGTTCCACGGCTGGCTGTTCGATGTGAAGGGCGCCTGCCTGCAGACGCCCGCCGAGCCTGCCGGCAGCAAGCTCTGCACGCGCATCCGGCAAGCCGCCTACCCGGTGGTCGAGAAGAGCGGAACAATCTTTGCCTATATCGGCGAGGGCGAGCCGCCGGCCTTTCCGGCGTTCGACTGCTTTGTCGCCCCCGACTCGCACACCTTCGCCTTCAAGGGCCTGTTCGAGTGCAACTGGCTGCAGGCGCTGGAGGTCGGCATCGACCCGGCGCATGCGTCCTACCTGCACCGCTTCTTCGAGGATGCCGACACTTCGGCCAGCTACGGCAAGCAGTTCCGCGGCGCCTCGGCCGACTCCGACATGCCCATCACGCGTGTGCTGCGCGAGTACGACCGGCCCGACATCGACGTGGCGACGACCGACTACGGCCTGCGCCTGACCGCGCTGCGCAAGCTCTCGGAGGCGCAGACGCACGTGCGCGTCACCAACGTGGTGTTCCCGCAGGCCTTCGTGATTCCGATGAGCGCCGAGATGACCATCTCGCAATGGCATGTGCCGGTCGACGACACGCACTGCTACTGGTACGCGATCTTCACCAGCTTCACCGGCCCGGTCGACAAGCAGCAGATGCGCGAGCAGCGCCTGCAACTCTACGAACTGCCCGACTACACCTCGCGCAAGAACAAGCGCAACGACTACGGCTACAGCATCGACGAACAGCGCGCGACCACCTACACCGGCATGGGCGACGACATCAACGTGCACGACCAGTGGGCCGTCGAGTCGCAAGGGCCGATCCAGGATCGCACGCGCGAACACCTGGGCACCACCGACAAAGGCATCGTCGCCTACCGCCGCATGCTGGTCAAAGCGATCGACAGCGCGGCGGCCGGCGAGGGCGCGCCGATGCTGATCGATGCGGCACAGGCCGCACGGCTCAGCGGGCCGGCCTCGATCGACGGCATCGGCCACGGCGACACCGAGGCCTATTGGAGGGGCGCCGACCGCGAGCGCCGGCTGAAGTCGGACTGGGCTGCCGCACATCTTGCCGTACCGCTCGACGCGCGGGCCGGCGCATGAGCCGCCGGGCCGTTCCCAAGGCGAATACCGCAGTGCGACGCACGGAGGTTGCCTGATGAGCAGCGGCAGCTTCGTCGATCGCTTCGGCCTCTGGTCGGACGACCAGCAGGCGCAGGCGAAAGAGCTGGTGCGGCGCATCGACGCCGGCGAGTTCGACGTGATCCGCTTCGCCTTTGCGGACCAGCACGGCATCCTGCGCGGCAAGACGCTGGTGGCCGGCGAGGCGCGTGCCGCGCTGTGGGATGGCGTGAACCTCACCTCCACGCTGCTGGCCAAGGACACCTCGCACAAGACGGTGTTCCCGGTGTTCACCGCGGGCGGTGGCTTCGACATGCCGGGCTTTCAGGGCGGTGCCGATTTCACCATCGTGGCCGATCCGGCCACCTTTCGCATCCTGCCCTGGACGCCGCGCACCGGCTGGGTGCTGTGCGACGCCTACATGCCGGACGGATCGGTGTGCCCTTTTGCCACCAGGCAGATCCTGCGCCGCGCGGTCGAGCAACTCGATGCGTTGGGCCTGGAGTTCGTGGCCGGGCTGGAAGTCGAATTCCATGTCTTCAAGCTCGAGGATGCGCGGCTCGGCCTCGCCGATTCGGGCCAGCCCGGCGAGCCGCCGCGGGTCTCGCTGCTGTCGCACGGGCACCAGTACCTCACCGAGTTGCGCTACGACCGGCTCGACCCGGTGATGGAGCTGCTGCGCTCGCAACTCGTGGCGCTCGGCCTGCCGCTGCGTTCGCTCGAGATCGAGTACGGGCCGAGCCAGTTCGAGCTCACCTTCGGCCCGACGGCCGGCCTCTTGCCGGCCGACACCATGGTGCTGCTGCGCAGCGCGATCAAGCAGATCTGCCAGAGGAACGGCTACCACGCGACCTTCATGTGCCGGCCGCGCATCCCGAACGTGATGTCGAGCGGATGGCATCTGCACCAGTCGCTGCGCCGCCGCAGCGACGGCGTCAACGCCTTCGTGCCCGAGGCGCCGGGCCAGGACCTGAGCGAACTCGGCCTGCATTACCTCGGCGGCCTGAAGGCACACGCCAGCGGCGCCGCCGTGCTCGCAAGCCCCACCATCAACGGCTACCGGCGCTACCGGCCGTTCTCATTGGCACCGGATCGCGCCGTCTGGGCGCGCGACAACCGCGGCGCCATGCTGCGCGTGCTCGGCGGCCACGGCCAGAAGGCCACGCGCATCGAGAACCGCGTGGGTGAGCCCACGGCCAACCCCTACCTCTACCTCGCGTCGCAGCTCTTCTCTGGGCTGGACGGCATCGAGCGCCGCCTCGACCCCGGCCCCTCGGCCGATGCGCCCTACGACACACCGGCCGAGCGATTGCCACGTTCACTCGGCGAGGCGCTCGCGTGCCTGCGGCGCGACGAGGTGCTCAGCGATCGGATCGGCAAGGCCTTCGTCGACTACTACTGCCACATCAAGGAAGCGGAAATCGCCCGCTTCGACCTCGAAGTCAGCGAGTGGGAACACCGCGAATACTTCGACATGTTCTGAACCGGCCCCATGACCACGATCCACTACCTCTTGCGCGACGGCAGCCGCCGCAGCATCGACGCCAAGCCCGGCACGACCGTGATGGAGAACGCCGTGCGCCACAACGTGCGCGGCATCGATGCCGAGTGCGGCGGGTCGTGTGCGTGCGCGACCTGCCACGTCTATGTCGACGACGCATTCATCGGCCGCCTGCCGCCGCCCGACGCCATGGAAGGCGAACTGCTGGAGGACGTGGCGGCCGGGCGCGAAGCCGGTAGTCGGCTCAGCTGCCAGCTCATCGTGACGCCGGAACTCGAAGGGCTGACCGTGCACGTGCCGGAGACCCAGACCAGGTAAGCGTGGCAGCCGCGGCCTTGCGCATCGAACGGAATCACGTGAGCGCTACCATCTGTCGGGTAGCGCATCGTGCTGTCGACGAAAGGACATTCCCGTTGGCTCGTCTGGATCCCCGCAACAAGTCGCGCTACTGGCACGCGCCTGGCCTGCCGGGGATGGACATGCTGCATGCCGATTTCACGACGCACGACTATGCCCCCCACGTGCACGACTCCCTCGTCGTCGCGGTGACCGAGATGGGCGGCTCGGAGTTCAAGAGCCGGGGCCGCACCGACATCGCGCATCCGCAGGTGCTTCTCGTCTTCAATCCGGCCGAACCCCATTCGGGCCGCATGGGCGGCAGCGAGCGCTGGCGATATCGGTCGTTCTATTTGGCCGAGCCGGCCATCAAGAACATTCTGAGCGCCATCGGAATCGATCGACCAGGCTACTTCACATCCAACGCCGTGCGCGACCAGAATCTCGTCGCGCGGTTTCTGACGCTTCACCACGCGCTGGACGGAGAACGACAGGACGCATTGCTTCATCACGAGTTGCTCGTGCGCACCTTCGGGGATCTGCTCCAACGGCACGGGCAGGCCGCACGGCACATTCCCAAAGCCCCCATGGACGCGGCCACACTCGCTCCGGTTCTGGAATTCGTTCGCGACAGCTACGCGGACAGTTTGACGCTCGAGCAGATGGGCGAGACCGCGGGTCTGACACCGTTCCAGTTGATCGTCGCGTTCAAACGAATGCTGGGTTTGACGCCGCACGCCTACCTGACGCAGCTGCGGCTCAGGGCCGCCCTCCGCGACCTGCAGGCTGGCCACTCTGTCGTCGAAGCGGCGCTCACCTCGGGCTTCTGTGACCAGAGCGCGCTGAACAAACACTTCAAACGCACCTTCGGCATGACGCCTCTCCAGTATGTCCACGCGCGAGTGACCTGAGATCTGGCGCGCCGCCATCAATTCTGACCAATAGCATTTCGAGCCGTCCTGCCATGCTGGCGCCCATCAGCAAGGCCACCCATGACGCGACTCTTCTGCCAAGACAATTCCGAAATCCTGACACTCGATGCAACGGTCGTCGGGACACGACCCGGTGCGGTTCTTCTTTCCCGGCATCCCCTCTATCCGGGTGGCGGCGGACAACTTCCGGACAAGGGCGTCATCCGGTGGCAAGGTGGCGAAACGTCGGTCAGCGGGTTCTCCGAGGGGGGCGGTGCCGTCTGGATCGAAGTCGCGGGCGATGTCGAGATCGCGGGTGATGTTCAGGTGGCGGTCGATCCCGTCTTCCGCCAGATCATGCGGGAACTCCACACCGACCTGCACATCCTGAATGCGCTCGTTTTCAGGGACTTCGACAGCGCGCTGGTGACCGGCGTCCAGATGAACGAGGACGGCACGGCGCGCATCGACTTCGACCTGCCGGATGCCGACAACGATCGCCTGCGATCACTGGAGGCCGAGCTGAACGATGTGGTGGCACAAGACCTGGCCGTCGCAACCAGCTACGTGTCCATGAGCGCTGCCCATGCCGAGAAGGGCCTGCTGCGTTCTCGCTCGGTGGCGCCGCCGCCGTCGTCGGAAGGTCTGATCCGAATCGTCGAGATCGCCGGCCTCGACCGGCAGGCCTGCGGAGGGACGCATCTTTGCTCGACCGGCGCTTCGCGCCCCATTCGCATCCTGAAGATCGAGAACAAGGGCCGCTCCAACCGCCGGGTTCGCATCGGCCTGCAGGGCCTGTGATGCGCCATGTGCTCCTCGCCCTCTGGGCCCGCCCCCTCTGGCTGTTGTGGTTGCCGCCTGCGTTCTGGGCCGGGAACCTCGTGCTGGGCCGCGCACTCGGGTCGGTCTTTCCGCCCGTCTCGCTGGCGATCGGCCGTTGGGTCGTTGCCCTTGCCGTTCTGGCCCCATTCGTTTGGCGGCAAGCCTGGCGGGAGCGCGATCTGCTCGCACGGCACTGGGTGCTCATTGCGGCCTGCGGCGCGTTCGGCATCGCCGGCTACAACGCACTCGGTTACCTCGCCTTGCAGACCGTGCCCGCCGCAAGCGTCGCGTTCCTGAATTCGACCTTGCCGCTCATGGTGCCGCTCGCGGCGGTGGTCCTCGGCGTCGAGCGCATCACCGGGAAGGCGCTTTTCGGCATCGCCATCTCGTTTGCGGGCGTCGCCTGGATCGTGGCACGCGGCGCTACGGCCAGTCTCGCTGCATTGCGCTTCGATGGCGGCGAGTGGTTGGTGATCGTGGCCGTTGCCAACTACGCCGTCTACTCGGTGTTGCTGCGCCGCAAGCCCGCTGCGATCAGTCCGCTGGTTTTTCTGGCAGCGACCATGGCGGCAGGGCTCGTCGTGCTGATGCCCTTCTGGGTTGTAGAACTTGCGCGCGGTTCGCGCATCCCGAGCGACCTTGCCTCCGTCGGCGCAGTTCTCTACATCGGCGTTTTCGCTTCGCTGTTCGCCTTCATCCTCTGGAGCCGTTGCGTCGCAACGCTCGGCGCGACGGTGACGGGCGTTTCTTTCCACCTCGTCGCGCTGTTCACCGCGCTGCTGGCTTTCTTCGTGCTGGGCGAGCCTGTACGCGCTTTCCATGTCGCAGGCATCGCGCTCATCCTGCTCGGATTCTTCGTCACGACGCTCCGACCCGCGGGACGCGTCGCAACGCCATCGACGTCATCACGGCCTTGATCGGATCGATATCCACCATGCCTGCCATGACGATCTTCGCAGCCCTTGCGGCTTGAATGCCTGATCATGGACACGGTCGACATCCTTCGGACACTGGTCGCCTTCGACACGACCTCTCGCCGGTCCAACCTGGAGTTGATTCATTGGACGGCCACCTACCTGGCCGGGCATGGGGTCGAGGCGCGGCTGAGCCACAGCGACGATGGCACGAAGGCCAACCTGCTGGCAACGATCGGCCCGAACGAGGCCGGCGGAATCGTCCTCTCCGGCCACACCGACGTGGTCCCCGTCGACGATCAGGATTGGGATTCCGACCCCTTCACGCTCGTCCAGCGCGAAGGGCGGTTTCACGGGCGGGGATCGGCCGACATGAAAGGCTTCATCGCGGCGTGCCTCGCCGCCGTGCCGCGCTGGCGCCGACTGAAACTGCGCCGCCCCATCCATCTGGCGTTCTCTTACGACGAAGAGGTGGGATGTTTCGGCGTTCCGCGCCTGATCGCCGACCTGCGGGCGCACGCTCGGTCGCCAGCCCTGGCCATCATCGGCGAGCCGACCGAGATGCGCATCGGACTGGCCCATCGCGGCTTCTACGGCCATCGAACCACCTTCCGCGGCCGCCCGGCGCATTCCAGCGATCCGAGCCTGGGAATCAGCGCCATCGAGCCGGCAGCGCTGCTGGTGGCAGAGTTGGCAAAGTTCGGGCGTGCGCTGTCCAGGCGGGGAAATCGCACCACCTTCAATGTCGGCCGCATCGGTGGAGGAACTGCGATCAACATCGTGCCCGGATGCTGCGAGGTGCTGTGGGAGTTCCGGCCGCCGGATGAGGCCAGCGCAGCGGCCGTCAACGCCGAGATCGAACGGCTGCTTGCCGCCGTCTCGCCAGGCGTGGACGTGGAGATGGCGCAGATCGCCGGGGTGCCTGCGCTCGCGGCGAGAAACGACAGCGCGGCGGTGGCCTTGGCCAGAGCGCTGGGAGCGTTGTGGCCGCCGGCCGAGATTCCGTTCGGAACCGAAGCAGGGTTCTTCGAGCAGGCGGGTATTCCTGCGCTGGTTTGCGGGCCGGGTGCCATTGCGCAGGCGCATCAGCCCAATGAGTGGATCGCTGCGGTTGAGCTCGAGGCTGTCGATCGATTTCTTGCTGGCATCGGGGCACGCGCCACGACTGCGGAATTCCTGGAGCAGGCGACATTCACATGATCACTGCGGGGTGGCGGCGGGAGACTCGCGCTCGTTCGCAGTGTGGCGAAGAGCGTATCAAGGCATCCGGACCATCGACCGGATGACGACCTCCTGCACCGGCACATCCGTCATGCCGCCGCTGGCGCCGGTCGCCACCGCGGCGATGCTGTCGACCGTCGAAAGGCCGGAGGTGCTGCTGAGCACCTTCCCGAACACTGCGTAGCCGTTGGGCGTGCTGACCAACGGGTCGTCATTGAGGCTGGGGTTGTCGATCAGGTTGACGAAGAACTGGCTGGTGGCCGAGTTCGGCACGCTGGTGCGGGCCATCGCGAGCGTGTACTGGGTGTTGCTCAGACCGTTGTTGCTTTCGAGCGTGATGGCCGGGTGCGTTGCCGTCTTGGCCACCAGCCCGGTCGTGAAGCCGCCGGCCTGGATCACGAAATTGGGAATGACGCGGTGAAACAGCGTGCCCGAATAAAAGCCTTCGTCGACGTAGGTCAGGAAGTTCGCGACCGTGATGGGCGCCTGGGCGGTGTACAGCTCGAAGACCATCTCGCCGCGGTTCGTCTGCACGCAGACGGTCACTTCCGGCGCCGGCGTCAGGCTCGCGAGCAGCGTGCCATCGGCGCTGCACTTGGTAACGGTCACGACGACACTCGCCGCGCCGGTTGCGCCCTTGTCGTCGGTGACGGTATAGGTCGCTGTGTACGCGCCGGTCGCTGTGTACAGGTGCGTGTCGGCGGTGCCTGTCTGCCCGTCGCCGTAGTTCCAGGTGCGCGTGGCGATCGTGCCGTCGGCGTCGGCCGTGCCGGAGGTGTCGAAGGTCGTGGCGGCGTTCATCACGGCTTCGCCGGAGAGCTTGGCCACCGCCGTCGGCGCCGTGTTCGTGGGCGTGACCGGCGCACTGCCACCGCCCCCACCGCCGCATGACGCGAGCAGCCAGACCGCGGCTGTGACGGGTGCCGCGCGCAGTGCCAGGGACGGGAAGGAAAACATCGATCGCTTCGGCATTCGGTCACTCCAGTTGATGTCGAACGTTCACAGGTCGACCGAGCACTTCACCCCGATCGGGATGTCGTGCTTCGGGTTGGCCACTTCCAGGCGCACGCCGAAGGTGCCGCTGGCGGAATCGATGACCGAGTCGACGACCTTCACGGTCGCCTGGTAGCTGCCGTTGAACGGCGCCTCGGCCTTGACGACGACGGTGTCTCCAAGCTTCAGCTTGCCGTAGCGTGCGGCCGGCAGGATGAGTTCGACGCGTGCCGGGTCGACCTGCGCGAGCTTGAGGATCGCGATGGCCGCATCGCCGCTTTGCGCCAGCTCGCCGGGGTTCTGCAAGCGCTCGGTGACCACGCCGTCGATCGGGCTCACGAGTTGACGGCGGCCGATCTCGGCATCCAGCCGCAGGCCGTCGAGCTTGGAGAGTGCCCGGTTGTCGCGCGCCTCCAGCAGGTCGCCCTGCGCGACGCGCAACTCGGCGGCGGCATCGTCGCGGTCCTGTGCCGAAACATAGTGCTGCGCCTGCAGTTCCTCGCGTCGTTTCAGGCGCGACTCGTTGTTGGCGACCTTGGCTTCGGCCGAGCGCACCTGGCCTTCCATCACCGATCGGTAGCGCGCAGAAGCGAGGGTCGCGCGCTCGACCGTGGCGTCGAGCGTGATCAGCACCTGGCCCTTCTTTACGGTCGAGCCGCGGTCCACCAGCACGCCGACGATCTGCGCCGAGACCGAGCTGCGCAGGCTGACGCGCATCGCGGGTTCGATCAGGCATTGGGTGGCGCGCTCGATGGCGCGGGCCGGGGTCGACAAGAGAAAAGACGTGGCGACGATCAGCAGCAGCAACCCACCCTTGTCGCGAGTCATCTCAATGCCGGCCGGAAAACGAAAGACTGGTTTCAAGTCGCTGATCCTCTTTGACTGCTTCTCGGCGAATGCGTGCGTGCAGGTGTTCTGCGGCTGCTTGCGCGCGGGAGCGAAGCAGGTCGATGGCGCGTGCCATCGAACGCGGTTCTACCCGATCCCAGCGCCTCGCCCACGGAAGATAAAGGGCAGCGTGCTGCGCGAACAGCGGGTCTTCGTAGCTGACGATCGCCTGTCCGCTGCCCGCATCCCCCTGGCGCGCGGCGCGGCCGAAGAGCTGCCGGTCGATGCGTGGCGATTCGTGAAATTCGGAGAGGATCACATGCAGCCCGCCGCGCTGGCGCACGTCTTCACCGAGCTTGATGTCGGTGCCGCGGCCGGCCATGTTGGTCGCGACGGTGATGCGGCCGGCCTCGCCGGCTTGCGCCACGAGTTCGGCTTCGTCGGCATCCTGCATCGCGTTCAGCACGCGGTGCGCCAGACCGCGCGCGAGGAGCACCGCCGACAGTTCCTCAGATGCCTTCACCGAGCGCGTGCCGATCAGCACCGGCCGGCCGGCGGCGCGCATCTCGGCCGCGCGGTCGGCAATGCGCTGCCACTTCTGTCCGGTGGTCGAGAGGCTCTCGTGCGGCGCGAGCTGGCGGATGCAGGGCCGGTTCGTCGGCACGACGACGGTGCTGAGGCCGTAGTCGGTCCAGAGTTCTTTGCGCACTTCCTGCGCCGTGCCGGTCATGCCCGCGAGCCGCAGGTAACGCCGGAAGAAGCGCTGGTAGGTGATGCGGGCGATGGTGCTGGCCTGGTCCGACAGCGGGCAGCCTTCACGCGTCTCGACGATCTGGTGCAGCCCGTGTTCCCAGGTGCGGCCCGGCAGTGCGCGGCCGGTGTTCTCGTCGACGATCTGCACCTTGCCTTCCTTGACGATGTAGTGCTCGTCGCGCCGGAACAGGTGGACCGCACGCAGCGCCTGGAGCGCCCAGTGTTCGCGCGCATGCCGCACCGCCCATTCGCCGCCCAGCGTCACGCAGCGCTCGGTGAGCCAGAGGCGCCCTGCCGGCAACAGGTGAAGTTCGCGCCGGCCCAGGTGCAGCTCGTAGTGCTTGCCGTGCGCCATCTGCGCGGCAAGGGCCAGGGCTTGCGTCAGCAGTTCGGTGGCCGCCGTCGGGCCGGCGTTGGCGGACAGGATCAGCGGTGTGCGCGCTTCGTCGATCAGCACGCTGTCGGCCTCGTCGACGATGCCGAAATGCAGGCCGCGCAACAAGGTCGTCGGGCCGCGGCTGCCGAGCATCGCGCCCAGCCGCAGGCGGGCCTGGTTGGCGCCGGCGCCATGGCCGGCCCGGTCTTTCAGGTAATCGAAAACGAGTTCCTTGCCAGTGCAGTAGGCCACATCGCAGGCGTAGCTTTTGCGGCGGTCGACGGGCTCCATGCCGGTCACGATCGTGCCGGTCGAGAGGCCCAGGAAGCTCATCAACGGCCCCAGCTCGCGCGCATCGCGATCGGCCAGGTAGTCGTTGACGGTGATCACATGCACCGGCACGCCGGCCGAGGCTACCAGCGCAGCGGCCAGGCCTGCCGTGAGCGTCTTGCCCTCGCCGGTCTGCATCTCGGCCATCTGCCCCGCGACCAGGCACGTCGCGCCGATCAGCTGGGTTTCGTAGGGCATCAGCCTCAAGCTGCGCCAGGCAGCTTCGCGGACCAGCGCGAGCGCCGGATCGGCGGGCTCGTCGTGCAGCACGCAGGCGCGCGCGGCCTGGCGCAGGCGGGTGACGATGTCGTCGTCGGAGAAGGCGTGAACCTCGGCCTCGCGTGCCACCGCGAGACGAGCCACCTTCGCATGCGACGACAAGCCATTGCGCCACGCCGGAACCCAGCGCCCCACATTGATCCGCGCCCATTCGTCGATCGCCGAATCGCGCGGCGGATGGCGTTCGGGGTACAGGCTCCCCGGCAGATGCGCCCACGCCAGCGAACTCACGCTAGACCTCCATCTTCGAGAGCAATTGCCGTCGTGCCGCGCGCAACCAGCGCCAGCCGACCGCCTCCGGCGCATGCTCGAAACTCACGTAGGCGCGCTGCCCCAGGTGCTCGGCACTGGCGTCTGCGGGCAGCACGAGTTCGAACTCGAACAGCATGTCCATCGCGGTCATCTGCTTCTCGTCGCGCGGGTCGACCACGTTACGGCCGCCTCCGCCCAACCCGAGGGCAGGGCTGGGCAACTCGCGCGCCGCCTTCGGCACGGCCCGCGTCAGCGTGGCCTGCAGCGGATGCGCCATGTCACCCACGATGCGCACCTCGACATGCCGCAGGTCCGACCGCACCCGATCGACATCGGCCTGGGTGACGACCAGCCTGACGATGGGCGCGTGCGGCCCGACGACATAGCCGATCAGGTCGCCCTTGCGGAGGAAGCGGCCGGGCAGATCCTGCGCCCGGTCGATCAGCAGCCGGCCGTCGGCCTGCGGCCGCGCCACGAGCTGCGCCTGCTCGTCCTGCGCGCGGTTCAGTGTGGCGGTTTCGCGCGCGACCGCCTCGGCGAGCCGCCCCGCTTCGGCCGGCTTGCTGCCCCAGGCGGCGTCCAGCCGCACCTGCGTCTCGTCGAGCTTGGCCTCCTGCTCGGCGATCTGTGCGGCGAGCTGCGGGTTGCTGGTCTCGACGACGGCCTGGCCGGCGGTGATGCGGTCGCCGCTCCTGGCCTGAACACGCCCCACGAAGCCATCCGCGCCGGCGCGCAGAAGCGCCTTCTCGGGCAGCCAGACGACCCCCTCGGCGCGCGTGTGGTATGGCATCGGCACGATGAACAGCAAGGCCGCCACGACCACGACGGCGCTGCCGAGCGTGAGCCAGACGCGGCCGGCGCGGGCGATGAAGCGCGCGTCGGTGAACAGCGACTTCAGCGCCTTGCAGATCGGCAGCAGGAGGCTGGTCGCGACCGACCACACCGCCAGCAGCAGCCCGAAAACGAAGTAGCGTTGCGCGATGAACCAGGCGATGCCGATCGTCACCAGCATGCGATAGACGAAGGCGACCGGCGCGTACCAGAAGAACCAGCGCCGTTCGGCCGGTGACGCCCACGCCGCTTGCGTCGACCGGATGCCGAAGAGGTAGCGCGTCGCGAGGTACTGCCAGTACTGCGTGGCGCGCTGGCCCAGGTTCGGGATCTCGACCAGGTCCGACAGGATGTAGTAGCCGTCGTAGCGCAGCAGCGGGTTGGCGTTGAAGAGAACGGTCGTGATGCTGCCGAGCACGACGACGTTGTAGGCCACCGACCGCAGCAGGCCCGGCTCGACCAGCATCCAGACGTAGAACGCGATCGCCGCGATCGCGAGTTCGGCAGCCATGCCGGCTGCGCCGACCCAGACGCGCCGCGCCTTGCTCGGGAAGGCATGTGCGCTCGACGCATCCACATAAGGGATCGGATAGAACATCAGGAACATCACGCCCATTTCGTGGACCTCGCCGCCGCCACGCTTGATGGCGAAGCCGTGCGCCAGCTCGTGCGCGAGCTTGAGCACCGGGAAGGCGATCGCCATGACCCAGAGGTTGCCGGCCGAGAGCAACTGCTCGGTGAAATTGCGCGTCAACTCCGGCCATTGCGCAGGCGCCATCAGCAGCGCCGGGACCACGCAGGCCAGCCACAGCGCCATCAACAGCAGCGGCGGCATCGGGCGGATCCAGGTGCCGGCGATGGTGAGGAAGCGGTCCGGGTCCCACAGCGGGAAGCGCAGCGACATCGGGTTGAGAAAGCGCCCCATCAGCTTTCGCTTGCGCTGCAAGCCGCGCCGGTCGATCAGCTCGGCGACATCGGGCGTGGCGTCGATCAGCAGCAGATCGGCCGCGTTCAACTGGCCCAGCACCTGGACGATCTCGGACTGCGTCGGCGAGTCGTCGTGGAAGCGCCCGACGAGCTGGTCCCATATTTCCTGCATCGTGTGCCGACCGTCGAGCTGGCGGATGACCTCGTAGGCCGGTGCGTTGAAACGGTGGTGGTTGCCCGAGATGCGGTCGTGGATCACGTACCAGAGCTTGCCGCGGTACACATGGCGGTGGATCCGGGCGTGGCCGCGCAAGCTGGGCCGCAGCGCCGCCAGGCGGAACCAGTGGCCGGACAGGAGCGCGGCGCTCATCCCGGCTTTCTCATGGCCGCCAACTCACGGCGACCATTCCCAGACCATCAGCCGCACCCAGTCGGCCAGGCGCCGCGTCCAGACCCAGAGCGCGCTGCCACGGCCGGCTTCGATCTTCGCGACGCCTTCCATGCCGGGACGGAGGTTGCGCGTCGGGTCTTGCAGGTCGGCCTCGACGCGGAAGTGGTTGCGGCCCTCCTCGGCGACCGCCACGGCGGTTACCCGCTTGACGGTGAAGCGCTGCTGCACACCTGCCAGTCCGGTCAGCACCAGCTCGCCGGTCTGGGCGCTGGTGACATGGGCGATGTCGCGCTCGTCGACCTTCAGGATCACGCGCCAGGCATCGAGTGGCGCCAGCTCGAAGAGCACCTTGCCCTGCTCGATAGGCGAGCCGAGCTGCTGCGAGAGATCACCGTGCACGACGACGCCGTCGAACGGCGCGGTCACCTGCACGCGCTTGAGCTTTTCCAGCACCAGATCGAGCTGCGCCCGCGCCTGGTTCGCCTGCGCACCGGCCAGCCGCAGATCCACACGGTTGGCCACGGCCAGGGCCTCGCGCTCCTTGCGCAGCGCGACTTCCAGGTCGGCCTCCCAGCGCGCGCGGTCGAGTTGCAGGTCCTTGTCTTCCAGCATGGCCATGACCTGGCCGCTTTGCACCACGTCGCCGGCGCGCACCCTGGCTTCGCGGATGAAGCCCTGGAACGGCGCGACGACGGATCGCTGCACTTCACCTTCGACCACCGCCGGTGAAGTGATGCGAAACGGCACCGGCACCAGGGCCGCGACCAGCAGCAACAGGGCCACCGCGCCCGTGCCCAGCTTCCAGCCGAGATGCGAATCGTCGAAGAGCCGCTGCAGCGTCGTCCGCATGCTGGCACGGGCATGCTCGGTGAGGCCGCGGCTCGCGCTGCGCTGCTGGGCGAGCAGCGGCGCGAGCATCATGCATTGGGTGTCGAGGTGCTCGATCTCGTCGGCGGTGAGTGGCGTGCGCCGCTCCAGCAGCACCGCGCCCACGGCCACGCCGCGGTCGAACAGCAGCGCGGTGACGATGTTGTCGGCGCGGGCCTCGCGGGCGAGATGGCGGTGCTCCGGCAGATTCACCGGCAGCGGCTGCGCGCCGGGTGCCGCCTGCCACTGCACGCTCTGCCGCAGATCGAGCGCCTCGTCCATCGCGCCGGCGGTCATGCCCAAGAGGTTCGCACGCTCGTCGCTGTCCGAAGCGTTGGCGCGTGCCACCACCTTCGTGCGGCGCTGCTCGACCCAGCCGACCGTCACGCCGTCGGCCTGCCAGGCAGATGCCAGACCGTTGGCGACCGCGAGCGCGGCGGCATCGAAATCGGGCTCGGAAAGCGTTGTCGTCACCAGCTCGAGCAGGCGGCGCGCTTCGAGCAGCGCATGCCGCTCCGCCTCCATCGACAGGCGCGCAAGCGTCGCGACCAGCCAGCCGCTGCCCCAGGCCAGCCAATGGCGCGCCGATTCGAGGTTCCTGCGGTCGGGCAATTGCAGCGCGACCAGTCCCAGCAGGCCGCCTTTCCAGACCAGCGGTGCGGTCAACAGCACGCCACCCGCCGGGATGTCGAGGCACTCGCCGTGCGCCGAGCGGGATGCGCTGGTCAGCAAGTCCTGCAGGTCGTCGACCGCTGCGTTCATCGGCCTCACGGCTGCCAGGCGAAGTTCGTTCGCCTCCCAACGGGCCAGGACCAGGCCACGCGTCACGTGCGGCAGGTCTGCACGCAGACGATCGAGCCAGGCCGCACCCACCAGCGCCATGCTGCCATCGGCGGCGAGCAGGTTCCAGTCGGGCGCCGGCGTGCCGGCTGCTGTGTCCGCTGCTCTTACCTCGGTGTCGATGCTGCTCACGTCGTTCGAGCGTCCGGTGGTGCGAAGATGATGGCGGCCGGCCCTGCGCCCAGCGGCGCAGCGGGCCGTCCCGGTTCAGCGCTTGGCGGCGCGCCGGCGTCTGGCCGCCAGCGGCAGCGCCAAACCGATCCCGGCGAGCATCATGGCGACACTGGACGGCTCGGGAACCGCCTGGGTGATGCCGCCGCCGACCACGTTGAACTGGTCATCGAGCGTTTCGAAGGCCTGGCTGCCGGGCGCACCCGCTCCCTTCCAGACGAAAGAGACGCTGAGGTTGGCCTTGTCCGATGCGGTCAGCGGGTTGAGTGCAGTCACCGTCACGTAACCATCTGCCGGCAGCGATGTGTCCGGCTGCGTCGGCAGCATGTCGATCGTCGCGTCGTTCGACAGGCTTGCCAGGGACGCGTAGCTCGTCTGCACGAAAAACACGTTGATCTGTTCGAAGGCCAGCAGCGGCCCGCTCACCGAATAGTCGTAGCGCCACAGATCCTCGCCGACGGTCGTGTCGGCGAGGTCGATGGCGCTGTAGGTGACGGACGGAACGGCCCAGGCCATCGACGCTGCGCACAGCGAGGCCAGGAGCACGAACCGGCCTGCCCGTTGCGCCGCCGCGCGCATGGAAGGCCGGGTCGTTGCGGTGGATGTGTTCATGAAATCTCCCGAGGTTTGTTGTGGATGAAGCAGGCCTGCGCTCGACTATCGCCAGCGGCATCGGATCTCCCTATCCTGCATCCGCGGGGTTTCCACCGAAACCCGGGATTGCCATTCAGACGCGATTGAGCACAGCGAAGCAGCC
>JAMFRW010000141.1 GCA_026224975.1 Rhodoferax sp.
GCCGGGGATCTTGCCGGCGGCGTAGGTCTTCTCGATGTAGTCGACGGTCAGCGGGAAGAAATCCTGCCCCGGCTTCGGGTTCTTGGCCGCGACCACGGTCGCGAGGACCACGGTGTCTTCGATGTTGACGATGACGGCGCCGCCGGCCTGGCGGGCGATTTCACCGGTTTCGAGAACGACGGTGTGTTGACCCCATTGGAAGGTCTTGGTGACTTTGTTGAACATGCTCATGCGTGTCTCTCCGGTGGTTGTCGGGCGCCTTCAGGGCGGCGCTTTTGACCCGGAACAATCACCGCTCGGCGCGATGCCATTCCAGTGCTGCTCGCGCGCCGGGAGGCACGGGAACATCGATGGAATGACACAGCGGCGCCAACAGGCGGTTGCCCCAACGTACTTGTCTTGCAAAACACAAACACGAAGAGCCTGTGCTGGTGGATTCCAGACAGGCTCTGCTTGTCACGACCGGAACATTACTTGCGCAGGCCCAGCTTCTGGATCAGCGCGGTGTAACGCACGGCGTCACGGTCTTTCAGGTAGGCCAGCAGGCTCTTGCGCTGGTTGACCATCTTGAGCAAGCCGCGGCGGCCGTGATGGTCCTTCATGTGAGCCTTGAAGTGCGGCGTGAGGTCGTTGATGCGAGCCGTGAGGATCGCGACCTGGACTTCCGGCGATCCGGTGTCGTTGGCGCTGCGCGCGTGGACCTTGACGATCTCGGCCTTGTCGATGGTGGCGTTGGACATTTCTTTAACTCGTTTCCAGATGAATGAAACCGAGCCACCCTGCGAGCATCGACGTGAGGCGTCGGGCCAGCGGGAATGTCACGGTTTCGTTAACGCTCCCGGCGATGGCTCGCCAGTTGCTCCACTTGCGGACACCGGTGAAACCGACCAGTGCCGTGCTCGAATCTGCCAACTCAGGAAATAACTCAGGAAATCGAAGAAACCCTGGTTCGGCAAAACCTGCGGATTATAGCCTGCGGCGGCTGCCCTGCCGTGTGCTACCGAGCCAAGTGGCCCGCCAGCCGGCGCACGCCTTCGGTCAAGCGCTGCGGATTGCGCGAGGCAAAACACCAGCGCAGCCAGCCTTCGGCCTCCGGCCCGAACGCAATGCCCGGCGCGATGCCCAGGCCCGCCTCGCGCACCAACTGCTTGGCGAACGCCAGCGAGTCGTCTTCGCCTTCGACGCGGAAGAACGCATACATGCCGCCTTCGGGCACGGCCACGCTGACACGCGGCAGCGCGGCGAGCTGCGGCAACAAGGTGTCGCGGCAGGTCTTGAGCCGCGCGATGAGCGAGGGCACAAAGTCGGCCGCTCCGGCCAGCGCCGCCAGGCCGGCGCGCTGTACGAAGACCGGCGCGCAGGAGGTGTTGAACTCGATCAGCTTGGCCAGCGCATCCATGATCGTCGGCGGCGCCACCAGCCAGCCAAGCCGCCAGCCGGTCATCAGAAAGCTCTTGGAGAAGCTCTGCACCACCATCAGCCGGTCGTCGGGCTCGGCGATGTCCAAAAAGCTCGGCGCACACTGACCTTCGGCGCCGAAGAACACGCGCTCGTAGACCTCGTCGGCCAGGATCCAGGTGCCGGTGCGGCGGCAATGGTCGAGGATGGCCTGCTGCTCGGCGCGCGTCAGCGTCCAGCCGGTCGGGTTGTTGGGCGCGTTGATGAGCAGGAGCCGCGTGCGATCGGTGATGGCCGCGAGCAGCGCCGCCATGTCGAGCCGCCACGCGGCGCCCTGCACTTTCAGCGACACCCGCGTGACGTTCGCCCCCAGGATCGCCGCCTGCGCCGTGAGGTTGGGCCAGAGCGGCACGACCGCGACCACCTCGTCACCCGCGCCGACGAGCGCCTGCGTGGCCAGCATCAGCGCGTTCACACCCGACGAGGTGACGGCGATGCGGTCGGCAGACACCGGCCGGTGCAGCCCGCTCAGGTAGCGCGAGAGCGCCTCGCGCAACTCGGGCAGGCCCAGGTTGTGTGCGTAGAAGGTTTCGCCCTCGGCGATGGAGCGCGTGGCCGCGTCGCGGATGAACTGCGGCGTGGCTTCGTCGCTCTCGCCGAACCAGAACGCGAGCACGTCGTCGCGGCCCATCGCGGCATTGGCGACTTCGCGGATCTTCGATGCGGGGAGATGGTCGACGGCACGTCTCAAGCCGGAGTCTTTCGAACCAGATTCTTTCGTTGTGCTCGCTTGCGTCATGCGCGTTCCTTCGAAGTTCTAGTGATGTTCAAGGCCGTTCCATCTGGCAGGTCGTCGCTTGCTCGGTCGCAGCCGGCGGGAGGTAGCGCACGGTGCGAAAGCCGTAGCCCGAGCCTTCGTTGTCGTGCAACACGCCGCCGCTGCCGACCTTGTCCATCACGCTCACATACAGCGGCTGGATGAACTGATGGTCGGCCCGCCGCATCGTGCCTTCGTGCAGCCCGCCCAGCGGCCGCGGGTCGTACACCATGCCTTCGAGCGCGCGCGCCACGGCCGTCGCCTCGGTGCTGCCGGCGCGCTCCATGGCCGCGGCGAGCATCTCCACGATGAGCTGCATGCGCACGTGCACGAAGTCGTCCTGCGGCGCGGGAAAGCGCGTCGTGAAGGCCTTGTAGAAAGCCTCCGACGCCGCCGTGCCCACGTTGGCATGCCACTCCGAGACGGCCAGCACACGGCCGACGCCGGCCTCGCCGATGGCCGTGGGCGCGCCCAGCGAATCGGCATAGAAGGTATAGAAGCGCGCGTCCACACCGGCTTCGCGCGCGGCCTTCACCAGCAGCGTCAAGTCGTTGCCCCAGTTGCCGGTGACAACCGCCTGCGCGCCGCTGGCCTTGATCTTGGCCGCATAGGGCAGGAAATCCTTGACGCGGCCGAGCGGGTGCAACTCGTCGCCGGCGATCTGGATGTCGGGCCGCTTGGCCGCGATGTCCGCCCGCGCGCTCTTCGCCACCTGCTGGCCGAAGCTGTAGTCCTGGTTGATCAGGTAGACGCGCTTGACCTTGGCATCGTCGTGCAGCGCATCGGTCAGCGCGGCCATGCGCATGCCGGCGTGCGCATCGAAGCGGAAGTGCCAGAAGCTGCACTTCTCGTTGGTCAGCGCCGGGTCCAGCGCCGAATAGTTGAGCAGCAGCGCGCGCCGCTGCGGTTCGCGCTGGTTGTGCTTGTCGAGCGCATCGACCAGCACCGCAGCCGCCGACGAACTGTTGCCCTGCAGCACGAAGCCGACGCGCGAATCAATGGCCGATCGCAGCATCGCCAGCGTCTCTTCGTTGTTGCCCTTGCTGTCGTAGCGCAGCAGTTCGAACGGCCGGTTGCCGCCCGGCAGCTTGACGCCGCCACGCGCATTCACGCGCTCCACAGACAGCACGATGTTGCGGTAGACCGCTTCACCGGCATTGGCGAACGGGCCCGAGAGACCTTCGATGAACGCCAGCCGCACCGGCTCGGCGGGCGCCGCGAGTGCGGGCGCGAGGGGGACACAAGCCAGCGCGAGGCTCGCACAAAACCATCTGCAAATGCGCAATTTCAAGTCCCTTGAAAACAAAAATGCCGCTCCAAATTCAGCGGCATGGTTGCTGCACAGTGCAGCAGCGAAACCCGATTGTAGGAGCCACCATGTTTGTTCTGCCTCTCTCCCGCGTTGCCCATTCCGCCGCTCACCGTGCGGCCCTTGCGCCGCAATTCAACCGCGCCGTCGACCGCCTCTTCGAGCAATCCCTCGACCGCATCCTGCGCGCCACGCCGGCCGCCGAACCGGTTCGCACGCCCGCCATGGACGTGAGCGAAACCGACACCGCCTACACCGTCGTGCTGGACGTCCCAGGCGCGACCCGCGAGCAGTTGAAGGTCTCGGTCGAAGGTCGCCGCGTTAGCGTCGAAACCGTGGCCGTCGAGCCTGTCGCTGCAGAAGCTGCGAAGGTCGACACTGCCAGCGTCGATGCTGGCGCCGCACCTCAAGAAGCCGCTCAGCCCGCTGCGCCCGCCCCGCGCGTGCTCTACCGCGAGCGTACCGCAGCGAATTTCGCGCGCACCGTGAGCCTGCCGACGGAAGTCGACCAGACCGCGTCGCAAGCCCGTTTCGACAACGGCGTGCTGACCTTGACGCTGGCGAAGAAAGTGCCGACCGGCGCAACGCGTCTGACCGTCGCTTAAAGCCAGCGGCCAGGCCGGCGCGGGCGAAAGGGCATCAAGCCGCGACGCTCAAGTCGGCCAGCGGCCAGCGTGGCAGCACGCCGAACTCGTAGTGATGGCGCGGCGCGGCCACGCCGCGCTGCATGCGCATTGCAGCCGCCAGCGCGATCATCGCGCCGTTGTCGGTGCACAGCGCCAGCTCGGGGTAGTGCACCCTGATCTGGCGCTTTTTGCATTCGGTGTTCAACTGCTCGCGCAGCTTCGTGTTGGCGCCCACACCGCCGGCCACGACGATGCGTTTAAGGCCGGTATCGCGCAGCGCCTGCAGCGATTTGCGCACCAGCACATCGACGATGGCCTGCTGCGTAGATGCGGCGAGATTCGCGCGGTCCTGCTCGCAGACGGTGCCCAGCGCTTCGAGCTTCAGCGCCTGCGTGCGCACCGCCGTCTTCAGCCCCGCGAACGAAAAATCGAGATTGCCGCTGTGCAGCAGCGGGCGCGGCAAGGCAAACGCCGCCGCATCGCCGAAATCGGCCAGACGCGCCAGCGCCGGCCCGCCGGGGTAGCCCAGGCCCAGCAGCTTGGCCGACTTGTCGAAGGCCTCGCCGGCCGCATCGTCGATGGTCTCGCACAGCAGTTCATAGCGCGCCACGTCGTCCAACAGAATCAACTGCGTGTGGCCACCCGAAACGAGCAATGCGATGAACGGAAAGGCGGGTGGGTCGGCCGAGAGAAACGGCGACAGCAGATGGCCTTCGAGGTGATGCACGCCGATCACCGGCTTGCCGAGCGCAGCCGCCAGCGAACACGCCACGCCAGCGCCCACCAGCAAAGCGCCGGCCAGACCGGGGCCGCGGGTGAAGGCGATGGCGTCGACTTCGGCCAGCGATGAATTCGCTTCGGTCAGCACCTGCCGTGCAAGCGGGATCACGCGGCGAATGTGGTCACGCGATGCAAGTTCGGGCACCACGCCGCCGTAGGCCTGGTGCATGTCGATCTGGCTGTGCAGCGCGTGGGCCAGCAGCACGGGCATGCCGCTGGTGGCCGATTCGACCAGCGCCACGCCGGTCTCGTCGCAAGACGATTCGATGCCCAGAATTTTCATCATGGGAGTTTAGGCGGCGCGCTGTTGGCGCTGTAGCGCAAGGCTATCTGGCGTGGCTTGTTCCGCCGGGCACGCTGCGCAGATCCTGCGCGACTCGGCCTTCGCTCAGCACGATCACCCGGTTGGCCGAGGCGATGGTCTCGGGCCGGTGCGCGACGATGATGCGCGTCAGATTGAGCTGCCGGATGGCCTGGTTGACCTCGCGCTCGCGCTCCACATCGAGCGCACTCGTCGCCTCGTCGAGGAACAATATCTTCGGCCGCTTGTAGAGCGCACGCGCCAGCAGCAGGCGCTGCTTCTGGCCGCCGGAGATGCTGGCGCCCATGTCGCCGATCAGCGTCTGGTAGCCCATGGGCATGGCTTCGATCTCGTCATGCAGCGCGGCGGTTCGGCCGCAGCGCACGATCCACTCGGCATCGGGCTGCGCATCGAAGAAGCAGATGTTGTCGGCGATCGAGCCGGCGAAGAGCTGGTCGTCCTGCATGACCGTGCCGATCATGTCGCGCCAGGCGCGCAGGCCGACCTGGCGCAGCGGCTGGCCTCCTATGCGCATCTCGCCCGACTGCGGCGCGTGGATGCCCAGCATCAGCTTGAGCAGCGTCGTCTTGCCGCAGCCCGACGGCCCGACGATGGCGACCGATTCGCCGGGCTCGATCGTCAGGCTCAGCTTGCGCAACACGTCGGGTTCGGCATCCGAATACGCGAAGCTCACACTGCGCAGCTCCAGCGTCATCGGCTGATCGCTTTGGCGTGGCGCCGCCTCGGCCTGCGGCTCGGGCGCGGCGAGCACGATGTCGGCCAGGCGCTCGCCCTGCAGTTTCAACATGCGTACCTCGACCAGCTTGTCGATCAACGCGCTGACTCGCTGCGCGAACTGCTCCTTGTAGGCGATGAACGCGAACAGCATGCCGACCGAAAACGTGTGGTCCAGCACCAGCAGCGCGCCCACCCAGACCATCGCGATGCGCTCCAGCCCGAACACCAGCTTGTGCAGCACGCTGAACATCAGGTCGAGCTTGCGCGTGGCGATGTTGGCGTTCATCGAATCGACGACCAGGTTCATGAAGCGAGCCTGGCGGTCTTCCTGCCGGTTGAAGAGCTTGATGGACTGCACGCCGCGCAGCGATTCGAGAAAGTGGCTGGAGCGCTTGGCGTCGAAGATGATGGCTTCTTCGGTCGCGTCGCGCAGCGGCTTGAAGAAAGCCCAGCGAAGCAGCGCATAAGCGGCCACGCTGCCGAGCGCAATGGCCGTGAGCGTGCCGCTGTAGAACAGCATCATCACCAGCGTGACGACGACGAGCAGGCCGTCGAGCACCGCTTCGATGAAGCTGGTGGTGAGCGTCTGCTGGATCTTCTGGATCGCGCCGAAGCGTGACATCACATCGCCGGTGTGGCGCTTCTCGAACCACGAGACCGGCAGCCGCATCAAGTGCGCGAAGACGTTGCCCAGCCATTGCAGGTTGAGCGTGGTCGACAGGTGCAGCACCGCCCATGAGCGAATTGCACCGGCGCCGACCTGGATCAACACCAGTAGGCCGAAGCCGAGCCCGAGCGTGACGAGCAGGTCGCGGTCCGCACTCACCAGCACGCTGTCGACCACCCATTGCAGGTAGAACGGCGCGAGCAGCATGAAGGTTTCGAGCGCGAGCGCCAGCGCGAAGATCTGGAACAGCGAGCGCTTCAGGCCGGTGACGCGGCCGAGCAACTGGCGCAGGCTGACCGTCTGCCGCTCGGTGTGCGGCACGAACTCGGCTTGCGGTGTGAGCTCCAGCACCACGCCGGTGAAGTGGCGCGAAACTTCGTCCATCGACAGGCGGCGCACGCCGCGCGCCGGGTCGTGGATGACGGCGATGCCGCGGCGCACTTCGGCCAGCACCACGAAGTGGTTCAGGTCCCAATGCAGCACGCAGGGCATGGCGAGTTCGGGCAGGTGTTCCATCTCGGCCCGCAGCGCGCGTGCGTTGAGTTGGAGCTGCCCACCCAGGCGCACGAGGTCGGCCAGCGTCGTGCCCTTGAGCGACACCGAAAAGCGCTGGCGCAGCGTCGGCAGGTCGCTGACCAGGCCGTGGTGCGCGCCGACCATCGCCAGGCAGGCCAAGCCGCATTCGGCGGCTTCGGTCTGCAGGATCATCGGCAAGCGGCGGCTGCGCCAGCCGAGCTTCAGCGCTTCGAGCATCGTGGGCAGTCCCCGCGAGGTTGACAGCCCGGCGAGCTCATACCCGGCCCACCAGCCCGAGCACGGGTTCGAAAATCCATTCGATGAGGCGGCGGCGGTCGAGCATCACATCGGCTTCGAGCTGCATGCCGGGCGCGAGCGGCTGCGCCTGCCCGTAGGCTGTCACGGTCTGCTGATCCAGCGTGACGGTGATGCGGTAGAGCGGCTCTGCCGCGTTGGAGGCACCGGGCAGTTGCAGCCCGGCCAGTTCGGTGGCCTGCAAGGGCGAGCGCGAGACCTGGGCGACCTCACCGGCTTGCGAGCCGAACTTCTGGTACGGAAACGCCTGGTAGCGCAGCAGCACCGCCTGGTTCGTGCGCACGAAGCCGACCGCGCTGCTGGGCGCGAACAAGTGCGCCTGCAGCCTGGCATCGGCCGGCAACAGGCTGGCGAGCGCCACGGCCGAGGAGACGCTTTGCCCCGGCTCGGCCATCACGCCGGTCACCAGACCGTCTTGCGGCGCGCGGACCACGATGCGCTGGCGCGCTTCGTTCTCGGCCGATTGCTGGGCGAGCGCAGCCAGGTCGCGCACGATCTCGCCTTGCTGCTCCTGGCTGCGAAGCGGCAGCTCGCGGCGCTGCGCTTCGAGCGCTGCGATCTCGCGCAACTGCGCGGCGCGCTGGCGGTCCAGGCTTTGCAAGCCGGCCTTCAGCCCGAGGATGTCTTCGGCCTTGGTTTGCACCTGCGCGGCCGAGACGAAGTTGTCGGCGCGCAGCGATTCGAGCCGCGCCTGGGCCTGCTGTGCGAGCGTGAGGCGCTGGCGTTGCAGATCGGCTTCCGAGGCGAGCGAAGCCAGTTCGCGGTTCATGTCGGCGAGCTGCCGGTCGATCGAGGCGAGCTGTGCGCGCTCCAGATCACCCCGCTGGCGTGCCGCGCCCTGCAGGCTTTGCTGGCGGGCTGCCAGGCTGCGCTGTACCGCTGCTTGCGTGTCACCGCTCAGCGTGGCCTGGCCGACGGAGAGCACGAAGAGCACATCGCCCCGGTGCACCGCGCGGCCTTCGGCCACGTGGCTTTCGACGACGGTCGCGGTTTGCGGCGCCACGAGCCGGATCACACCGCGGTCGGGCACGAGGTAGCCCGTCACCCGCGCCTTGCGCGTGTACTGGCCGAGCACGAGAAAAACGGCCACCGCCACAGCCACCGCCACGACGAAGGCCGTGAGCAAGGCGAGCGAGGCCGGCCGGATCAGCTGAATGCTGCCCAGCCAGTCGCGTTGTCGGTTTTCGAGGACTTCAGGCCGGAAGAGATTGGCCACTCACCAGTTGCCGTTCGGGCCGAGCGTGGTGGACATCGAGGCCACGACGGTTTTTGCGGCGATCGCCCAGTTGCCGTTGGGGCCGCCACCGGAAACTTGTGCCAGTTCGGCTTCTGTCAAGGCAACCGGGGCGCTGCGGCGATTGGTCTTGGCCTGGTCTTGTTCGTTGCCGACCGAGGAGGAAACGTTGGCTTGGCGTTGTTGCATGCTGTGCTCCGAAAATGTGGTGCACGACCGCCGTGCACTTGGGAGCCATTGCATCAGCACATGGAGCTTTGGGTAACTGTCAAGTCTTACAGTGCAGGGATTGACACAACACCGGCAGCAGCGCACGCAACCGTGTGGCGCGCGACATGAACTTGTGTTAACGGATCACGTTAGCGGAGCAATTCAGCGGATCAGCCCGAGGCGCAGCGCCTTGAGCACCGCCTGGTGCTTGTTGACGCAGCCGAGCTTGTGCGTGGCGTTGTTGACGTGCAGCGCCGCCGTGCGCTCGGTGATGCCGAGGATGTTGCCGACTTCCCAGGCGGTCTTGCCTTCCATGGTCCAGCGCAGCGTTTCGAGTTCGCGCGGGGTCAGCGCTGGCAGGCCCGGCTCGGTCGCCGCGGGCGTCAGTATCCGCAACGCCGCATCCTGCGCGTGCACGGCAAACAACTGCAGGTCGGCCACGAGGCGCGTCAGTTCGCCACGGTCTGAGGGAACGGGCTGGTCACGGTCGACGCCGAGAAAGAAGTGCCGGCCTTCGGGCATGTGCAGCGCCATCGCGATACCGGTGCGGTAGCCAAAGCGCGACTGCTCTTCCCACTTGTCGGCCAGCCCGCTTTGCACATAGGTGTCCTGCCCCCAGACGATGGGCATGGTCTGGCGCCTGCAGTGCTGCATCACCGGGTCGCGGCGGCCGTTCTCGAATTTGGCAAAGGACTCGCGGTAGGCCTGTGGCGCGTTGTCGACGGTGATGAACTCGGCCTCACCGAGCAGGTGATCGATGACGACCATGGCAGACACGGTTTCGAAGCCGAGTCGCTTCGTGAACGAAACGATTTCGTCCTGGAACTCGTCCCGGTTGCGGGTCTGCAAAACCGACGTGAAACCACCCTGAAGCATGCCGCCCCTTCGAAACCCGACAGCTAGGCGCGTCTTGCGCTGACGTGCCGGCCGAACAACACCCTGACAAGGTTGACAGATGGCAAGACGTCGAACCCTTGCCACACTGAAGAACGTTCAATCACTCGAGAGGATCCACCATCGACGCATCGACGACGACGATGACACCTGCCTGGATTGTGTATGCGTGGCCGCCCGTATTGTGGCAGGCCAGTTGTGCACCTGAATTGCATCTCATCCACCTTGGCACGCGAGTGTTGACATTTGGCGACGAGGCCAGCCTGTGCAGCGGCCAGACGCTGTGGGGCGACTCGTCCGAAGCGCGCTCGGCCGGCGTGGCCTGGGACTGGGTCGAAATCCAGGAAGGGGTCGTGGCGATGTCCGACCCGCTCGGCCTCGTCACCAACCTGAAGCTGCTCGATGCCCGCGGCGAGGCGCTGAGCAACCTGCAGGTGGCCGTGCAGTTGCATCAGATCGTGCACGCCCTGCCGTGGCAGAGCGAGGTCAGGCGCGCACTGCATCACACCGCCTGACCACCACCCAGATGCTTGCATTTCGTAACCAAGACAACGGAGGAAACATACGCTTGTCACCGGTTCGCCACTTCACGGCGATACCGTGTCGGGATACGCTGCAGTTCTGCGCTGCAGCAATGCTCGACACAAATGGTCGGCAGAAGTGCTCGAAAGTGCAGCAGCCTGAATTCGAAAAAACCGTCGTTGGAGCCATGAAAGAATACCGTCTTGCTGCCTGGCCCGAACTACGTGGCCCGGCCCACCGCACCGCACACGCCCGCATGGTGAGCGACATGTCGCACCGCCATGTGACCGTCTCCCAACTCGTCGATGCCAGCGGCCTGCGCCGACGCGAAGTGCGCCGCTTCATCGAGATGCTGGGCGCCAGCGGCCTGATCGCCGAGCGGGACGCCCGCGCCCAGAACTCGCTGTTCGGCTCCAGGCGCCTGCACGGCTGGTTTCAACGACGACGCTCGGCGCAACACGCCACACGCTGAAAACAAAGCGGGTTTCGTGCCGGGCCACCCCATCGCGAGTTAGTGGTTTTCCTTGGCGTGGTTGATGGTGTAGCGCGGGATCTCGATCACCACATCCTGCTGCGCCAGGATCGCCTGGCACGACAGGCGCGAATTCGGCTCCAGGCCCCAGGCGCGGTCCAGCAGATCTTCCTCCCCTTCTTCGATCTCGTTCAGCGACGCGAACCCCTCGCGCACGATCACGTGGCAGGTGGTGCAGGCGCAACTCAGCTCGCAAGCGTGTTCGATGTTGATGTGATGGTCGAGCAGCGCCTCGCAGATCGAGGTGCCGACGGGCGCCTCGATCTGGGTGCCGGCGGGGCAGTATTCGGCGTGGGGCAGGATTTTGATGATCGGCATGGTGTTCAGACTTCTTCGACGCGGCGCCCGGCCAGCGCCTGGCGGATGCCGCGGTTCATGCGTTCGGCGGCAAAGGCTTCGGTGCCTTCGGCCAGGGCTTCCACGGCGGCGATGATGACGCGGTGGTCAGTGCTCTCGCCGCGAATCTGGTCGAGTTGGGCCAGCAGTGCATCGATGGCGGCGCGTTCGTCGGCGCTCAGCAGGTCGCCATCGGCAGCTAGTGCCGCGTTCGTCGCGAGCAGCATGCGCTCGGCATCCACCCGCGCCTCGCGCAGGCTGCGCTCGACCATGTCTTGCTCGGCGGTGCTGAAACTTTCGGTCAGCATGCGGGCGATGTCTTCGTCGCCCAGGCCGTAGCTGGGCTTGACGGTGATCGTGGCCTCGACGCCCGAGGTCTGCTCGCGCGCGCTCACGCTGAGCAAGCCATCGGCATCGACCTGAAAGCTCACCCTCACCCGCGCCGCGCCAGCCACCATCGGCGGAATGCCGCGCAGCTCGAAGCGCGCCAGCGAGCGGCAGTCGCTCACCAGCTCGCGCTCGCCTTGCAGCACGTGGACCGCAATCGCCGTCTGGCCATCCTTGAAGGTGGTGAAGTCCTGCGCTCGCGCCGTCGGAATGGTGCTGTTGCGCGGGATGATGCGTTCGACCAGTCCGCCCATGGTCTCCAAGCCCAGCGAGAGCGGGATCACATCGAGCAACAGGATCTCTTCGGCGCCGGCATTGCCGGCCAGCGCGTGCGCCTGGATCGCCGCGCCAAGGGCGACGACTTCATCGGGGTTCAGGTTGGTCAGCGGCGTCTGGCCGAAGAACTCGCCGACGGCTGCTTGCACCGCGGGCATGCGAGTCGAGCCGCCCACCATGACGATGCCGTTGACCTCGGCCTTGTCGGTCTTGGCATCGCGCAAGACCTTGCGCACCGCGACCATCGTGCGGGCGATCAGCGGCTGAACGGCCTGGATCAGGTCGTCGCGCGTGACGCGCACCGAGAGTTCGCTACCGCTGAGCGGACAGGCGAGCGTCGTGTGGTCGGTGGCCGAGAGCTTTTCCTTGGCCGCACGCGCTGCGACCAGCACCGCGCGTTTGTCTTGCGGGCTTTGCGCTTGCAGCCCGGCTTGCGCCAGCGCCCAGTTGGCCAGCAGCGCATCGAAGTCATCGCCGCCCAGGGCCGAATCACCGCCGGTCGCGACCACCTCGAACACGCCCTTGGCCAAGCGCAGCAGCGAAATGTCGAAGGTGCCGCCACCCAGGTCGTAGACCGCGTACAGGCCTTCGGAGCCGTTCTCCAGCCCATAGGCGATGGCCGCCGCCGTGGGTTCGCTGATGAGGCGCAGCACGTTGATGCCGGCGAGTTGCGCGGCGTCCTTGGTGGCCTGGCGCTGGGCGTCGTCGAAGTAGGCGGGCACGGTGATCACGGCGCCGAAAAGATCGTCGACGAAGGTGTCTTCGGCGCGGTAGCGCAGGGTCGCAAGGATGTCTGCAGAGACCTCGACCGGCGACTTCACGCCGCCCACCGTCCTGATCTGCACCATGCCGGGCGCGTCCTCGAAATCGTAGGGCAGCTTGTCGCGGCCGGCGATGTCGGCCAGTCCGCGGCCCATGAAACGCTTGACCGAAACGATGGTGTTGCGCGGGTCGGCCGCCGCCTCGGCCAGCGCCGCCGCACCGATCTGCCGCCGGCCTTCGGGCAGGTAGCGCACGGCCGAAGGCAGGATCACATGGCCGGCGTCATCGGGCAGGCATTCGGCCACGCCGTTGCGCACGGCTGCCACCAGCGAATGCGTGGTACCGAGATCGATGCCGACAGCGATGCGGCGCTGGTGAGGGTCCGGCGCGCCGCCGGGTTCGGAGATTTGAAGCAGAGCCATGTGGTGATTGTCCCAGCGCTGAAATTGTCGATGTGGCGAGGCGCGGCCGGCTCAGTGCCCCAGCGACTCGAGGCGGCGGTCCACGTCGTCGGCAAAGCGCGCGACGAACATCAGCGCCCTCACCTGCTGAGCGGCGGCAATGAAATTCTGCTGGTCGTCGATCGTTGCCGCGAGTTGTTCGAAGGCTGCCTTCTGGTGCGCGGCGACTTCGGCCGCAAGCGCTTCCACGCTGTCGAGCGCGGCCGCGTCATCGAGCGCCTCACGCCATTCCATCTGCTGCATCAGGAAGCCGCCGGGCATCGCGGTGTTGCTTTCGGCATCGATGCCCGCGCCGTGGAATTCGCACAAGTAGGCCGCGCGTTGCAAAGGGTCCTTGAGCCGCTGATACGCCTCGTTCACACGCACCGCCCACTGCATCGCCACCCGCTGCGCCGCCGCGCCTTCGACGGCGAAACGATCGGGGTGCACATCGGACTGCAGCTCGCGCCAGCGCTTGTCGAGCATCGGCCGATCCTGCGCAAAGCGGCGCGGGATGCCGAAGAGTTCGAAGTCGTCGCTGTCGAGTTTCATGTAATGGATGCCAACCGGGATCGCCCAACAAAAAGGCGCGACCATGGCCGCGCCTCGTTCGTGGAGCGCAGATTCAGACGCGGAAGGATTCGCCGCAGCCGCAGCGGTCTTTCTCGCGCGGGTTGTGGAACTTGAAGCCTTCGTTCAGGCCTTCGCGGACGAAATCGAGTTCGGTGCCGTCGATGTACGGCAGGCTTTTCGGGTCGACCAGCACCTTCACGCCATGGCCTTCGAAGACCACGTCTTCCGGAGCGAGCTCATCGGCGTATTCGAGCTTGTAGGCCAAGCCCGAACAGCCGGTGGTCTTGACGCCCAAACGCACGCCCACACCCTTGCCACGCTTGCCGATATAGCGCGTGACGTGGCGTGCCGCCGCTTCGGTCAGAGTGACTGCCATTTCAGAATGCCATCCCGATCAGTGAACCGCGTTGACCGCGATAGCCGAGCTATCGGCCTGTTGAGCCGTCGCGATGGCCGCGTGGCTGGCCATCTTTGTCTTGTAATCGTTCACTGCCGCCTTGATCGCGTCTTCGGCCAGGATGGAGCAATGGATCTTCACGGGCGGCAGCGCCAGCTCTTCGGCGATGTGGGTGTTCTTGATGGTGAGCGCCTCGTCGAGCGACTTGCCCTTGACCCATTCGGTCACGAGCGAACTCGACGCGATGGCCGAGCCGCAACCGTAGGTCTTGAACTTCGCGTCTTCGATCAGTCCGGTCACCGGGTTGACCTTGATCTGCAGCTTCATCACATCACCGCAGGCCGGTGCGCCGACCATACCGGTGCCGACCGTGTCGTCACCCTTGTCGAAGGAACCGACGTTGCGGGGATTTTCGTAATGCTCGACGACTTTTTCGCTGTATGCCATGGTCTTACTCCTGGAATCTTGTGAGGCGGGTCAGTGCGCAGCCCACTGGATGGTGCTGATGTCGATCCCGTCCTTGTGCATCTCCCACAGGGGAGACAACTCTCGCAACTTGGCCACTCGGTCCTTGAGGGTGGTGACCACGTAATCGATCTCTTCTTCGGTCGTGAACCGGCCGATGGTCATGCGCAGGCTGGAATGCGCCATCTCGTCGCTGCGGCCCAGGGCGCGCAGCACGTAGCTCGGCTCGAGGCTCGCCGAGGTGCAGGCGGAGCCGGAGGACACCGCGATGCCCTTGATGCCCATGATCAGCGACTCGCCCTCGACAAAGTTGAACGAGATGTTCACGTTGTGCGGCACGCGCTTGTCGGCGTGGCCGTTGAGGAAGGTCTGCTCGATGCCCGAGAGGCCATCGATCAGCCGTTGCTGCAGCATGCGGATGCGCACGCTTTCCTCTTCCATCTCGATGCGCGCAATGCGAAAAGCTTCGCCCATGCCGGCGATCTGGTGCGTGGGCAGCGTGCCCGAGCGCATGCCGCGCTCATGACCACCACCGTGCATCTGCGCTTCGAGGCGCACACGCGGCTTGCGGCGCACATACAGCGCCCCGATGCCCTTGGGGCCGTAGGTTTTGTGTGATGCAAGGCTCATCAAGTCGACCGGCAGGGTGGCCAGATCGATCGCCAGCTTGCCGGTGGCCTGCGCCGCATCGACGTGAAAAATGATCCCGCGCGCACGGCACATCGCGCCGATGGCCGGGATGTCCTGGATGACGCCAATCTCGTTGTTGACGAACATGACAGAGACCAGGATGGTGTCGGGCCGCAGCGCGGCCTCGAACTTCGCCAGGTCCAGCAAACCATCTTCCTGCACATCGAGGTAGGTCACCTCGAAGCCCTGGCGCTCCAGCTCACGCATGGTGTCGAGCACGGCCTTGTGCTCGGTCTTCACGGTGATCAGGTGCTTGCCGCGCGTCTTGTAGAACTGCGCCGCGCCCTTGAGCGCGAGGTTGTTCGACTCGGTGGCGCCTGACGTCCACACGATCTCGCGCGGGTCGGCACCGATCAGCTTGGCGACGTTTTCGCGCGCCTCTTCGACCATCGCCTCGGCTTCCCAGCCCCACGCATGGCTGCGCGACGCCGGGTTGCCGAAGTGCTCACGCAACCACGGAATCATCACATCGACAACTCGCTGGTCCACCGGCGTGGTGGCGCCGTAGTCCATGTAGATCGGGAAGTGCGGGGTCATGTCCATGGGAAGGTCTTTTAAGAGACGAAAACGATCGTCACGCCGTTCACTTCGCGAACGCCGCGCCGAGGGCAAACACCGAATTCGGTGCGGTGATCTTGATCGGCTTGACGACCGGCTGGGTCGAGATGGCGCGCTTGACCGGGTGCTCTTCGATCGAGACGCCCTTGGCGAGTTGCTCATCGACCAGCTTGCGGAGCGACACCGAATCGAGGAACTCGATCATCTTCGAATTGAGGCTGGCCCACAGATCGTGCGTCATGCAACGGCCCGAGTCTTCGCCCATGCAATTTTCCTTGCCGGCGCAACCGGTAGCGTCGATGGGTTCATCGACGGCCACGATGATGTCGGCCACGGTGATTTCTTCGGCCTTGCGGCCCAGCGAATAACCGCCGCCCGGTCCACGCGTGCTTTCCACGAGTTCATGGCGGCGCAGCTTGCCGAAAAGCTGTTCCAGATACGACAGCGAAATCTGCTGACGCCCGCTGATGGCGGCTAAAGCCACGGGGCCCGTGTGCTCGCGCAGCGCCAAGTCGATCATCGCGGTCACCGCAAAACGGCCTTTGGTGGTCAGTCGCATGTAACTCTCCTAATGCCAGTGTCGTCACTGAGTTGAAAACCAGGGTGCTGGCTCCACGCCCGCCTTGGCTCGAAAGCCAGCCGGGTTAACCCTCGACTTAACCTGAGTAGATTGGTCGAGTATACATGAAGCCGACTGTTTCGGTCGAGATTGGCCGCGGAAGTTCCCCTGGCGTCGTGTAGGACAAAGCCGCGCGACGTGAGCCAGCCCGCCACCGGGCGTAGCAGCGCCTGTTATGCCTTGCCGGGAGAGGTCTGGATCGACGCGATGTTGTCCGTCCCGGGCGCGCCGAAGGCCTGCTCGCGCAGGTGCGCCAGTTGGTCGCGCACCCGCGCCGCTTTCTCGAATTCGAGGTTCTTGGCGTGGTCGAGCATCTGCTTTTCGAGTTGCTTGATGCGCTTGCTCAGGTCTTTTTCGCTCAGCGCCTCGACCGCCGCCGATTCCGTCGCAAGCTTCAGGTCGTCCTTGGCGCCCTTTTCGCTGTAGACACCGTCGATCAGGTCGCGCACCTTCTTGATGACGCTGCGTGGCGTGATGCCCATCAGCTCGTTGTGCGTGATCTGCTTGGCGCGGCGCCGCTCGGTTTCGTCGATCGCCCTCTTCATCGAGTCGGTGATCCTGTCGGCATAGAGGATCGCGCGGCCGTTCAGGTTTCGTGCCGCCCGGCCTATCGTCTGGATCAAACTGCGCTCGGAACGCAAGAAGCCTTCCTTGTCGGCATCGAGGATCGCCACCAGCGAGACCTCGGGAATGTCCAGCCCCTCGCGCAGCAGGTTGATGCCGACCAGCACATCGAAGGTGCCCAGCCGCAGATCGCGCAGGATCTCCACCCGCTCCACGGTATCGACATCGCTGTGCAGGTAACGCACCTTCACGCCGTTGTCGCTCAGGTAATCGGTGAGCTGCTCGGCCATGCGCTTGGTGAGCGTGGTGATGAGCACCCGCTCGTTGATCTCCACACGCTCGCGGATTTCCTGCAGCACATCGTCGACCTGGTTCGTCGCCGGGCGAACTTCCACCGGCGGATCGATCAGCCCTGTCGGCCGCACAAGCTGTTCGACGACCTGGCTGGAGGTCTGCTGCTCATAGGCGGCCGGCGTGGCCGAGATGAACATCACCTGCCGCATCTTCTTCTCGAATTCCTCGAACTTCAGCGGCCGGTTGTCGAGTGCGCTCGGCAGGCGAAAGCCGTAGTCCACCAGCGTGGTCTTGCGCGCCTTGTCGCCGTTGTACATGCCGCCGAGCTGGCCGATCATCACGTGGCTCTCGTCGAGGAACATGATCGAATCCTTGGGCAGGTAGTCGACCAGCGTCGCCGGCGGGCTGCCCGGCGGCGCGCCGGAGAGATGCCGGGTGTAGTTCTCGATGCCCTTGCAGTGGCCGACCTCCTGCAGCATCTCCAGATCGAAGCGGGTGCGCTGCTCCAGACGCTGCGCCTCGACCAGCTTGCCTTGCGAAACGAACTCGGCCGTGCGCGTGCGCAGCTCTTCCTTGATGCTCTCGATGGCCGCGACCACGCGCCCGCGCGGCGTCACGTAATGGTTGGCCGGGTAGATCACGAAGCGCGGGATCTTCTGGCGGATGCGGCCGGTGAGCGGGTCGAAGAGCTGCAGCGATTCGATCTCGTCGTCGAACATCTCGATGCGGATGGCCAACTCGCTGTGCTCGGCCGGGAACACATCGATGGTGTCTCCACGCACCCGGAAGGTGCCGCGCGAAAAGTCGGTTTCGTTGCGGCTGTATTGCATGCGGATCAGGTGCGCGATGGCGTCGCGCTGGCCGAGCTTGTCGCCCACCCGCATGATCATCCGCATCTCGGTGTAGTCCTCGGGCGCGCCGATGCCGTAGATGGCGCTTACAGAGGCGACGATCACCACATCCTTGCGCTCCAGCACGCTCTTGGTTGCCGAGAGCCGCATCTGCTCGATGTGCTCGTTGATCGCGCTGTCCTTCTCGATGAACAGGTCGCGCTGCGGCACGTAAGCTTCGGGCTGGTAGTAGTCGTAGTAGCTGACGAAATACTCGACCGCGTTGTTCGGGAAGAACGACTTGAATTCCGAATAGAGCTGGGCGGCCAGGGTCTTGTTGGGGGCGAGGATCAGCGCCGGGCGCTGGGTCGCCTCGATCACCTTGGCCATGGTGAAGGTCTTGCCGGAGCCCGTCACGCCGAGCAGCGTCTGGAAGCTCAGGCCGTCGCGAATGCCCTCGACCAGGCTCTTGATCGCCTCCGGCTGGTCGCCGGCCGGCGGATAGGGCTGAAACAGCTGGAACGGCGAATCGGTATACGTGACGAATTCACCCTCCGGTGCAAGCTCGCTCACAGAAGTACTGATCGGAGAGGTGTTGGTCACTTCGGAC
>JAMFRW010000142.1 GCA_026224975.1 Rhodoferax sp.
GCGACACCTGAGAGGCGAAGCAGCCGCTGCGCACGAGTGCGCAGCGGGTGCGATGAGATCAATGCGGCGTTCGATCAGCGATAGACGTCCTGCGCGCGGTTGACCTTCCAGGAGTCTTCCAGAAACTTCGCGTCTTCATCGCTGCGCGGGCTGAAGCCCATCAGGATGCCGCCGTTCTTGATGCCTTCGTCATAGCGCTTGACGCGCTCCTCGGGCATGCCCCAGCCCACCAGCGCGCCGATGATGCCGCCGGTCGCTGCTCCCGCGCCGGCGCCCGCAATTGCTGCGGCCAGTGGGCCGGCGATGACCAGGCCCAAGCCGGGCAACGCGATGGTCGTGCCGACCGCAGCCACGGCTGCGGCGATGGCGCCCAGCGTGCCGCCGATCGCGCCGCCCACGCCTGCACCTTCGGCGGCCTTGTTGCCCAGTTCCGTTTCGGTGCCTGCGGCGGCAAAGTGGCGCTTGCGCGTGTCTTCCGACATCGCGAGATTCACGTCGTCTTTGGAGTACCCGCGCTCCGACAGGGCGTCGTAACCGCGCTCGGCACTTTCGCGGTCGGGGAAGAGGCCGGTCATCAGGGGTTTGTCGTTAGCCATGTCGTATCTCCTTGGGTGGTTTGCGCGGCCGGGGCCGCAGCGGCAACGCAGGCTGCGTCGCGTTCGCGACCGCCGTCCTGCGTTAGCTTGGAGCGGCGGGTGGAGTCACTCTAGAAAGGCCCGCGCGCCCGGACTGCCGGACGGCGTGCCGACGCGGGGCGCCGCTTGGGGCAAACACGCTGTCGGCTGGGTCCTACAGCGCGCTCGCGCGGAATGGCAGGGATTCGCTGCCGCATTTCGAACGACCGGCCGCAGGGCCATGGTGCAGACTTTGCTTGGCCCCCACCGAGCCCTCGCCAAGCCCGCGCAACCGAACTGGACCGCCATGCAAGCTTCCAAACGCCGAGCCATTCGCACCTACTCCATCGGCATGGGCTGCACCTTCGCGGGTGCTTGGCTGACCGGGGTCGTCGGCTCGATGTGGCCGCTGGCGCTCGGCGCTTCGGCCGCGCTGCTGTGCACCGCGCCGCTGATCAAGGCGATCTGGGTGACGCAGAAACGGGAGTGAGCGCCGAGACCGGCGTCGGGCCGCTGCGCTGAATACCTAGCGCTCGTCCCCCGGCTCGTTCCAGGCCCATTGGCCCGGGTCCTTGCTTCCAGGCTCCTTGCGGAACAGCAACTCTGCCGCCTGTTCTGGCTCGAGCGCGCGGCAACTCGGTCGGTCGGCGAGTGCCTGCGCCAGTTCGGCCACGTCCTGCGTGTGGAGGTCGGGGTGTAGCTCGGCGATTTTCGAGCGGCATCTCGTCAGCCATTGCGGCGTCGCGACCATGGTTCCTCCGGCGGTTTGCATCGGTTGTACCGCCGAGCCATGGTTCGTGGCACTGCCAAGTCTGACAGTGCCGCCAGGGGCAAAAGTCAATTTCGCGGCGCAAATGCCGAGATAGAAGGGCGAACCCCCGCAGCCAGACTCGACACACGCCCATGTCTCCCACGACCTACCCGACCCGCTCGCTCGCCAGGCGCGTCTCTCTCATCGGAGGGTGCAGCCTCGCCCTTGTCTTGCTGAGCGTTGCCATCTTCATGTCGACCAGCCTGACCGCGCGCGAACACCGCCGCGTGGTCACGGCGGTGGGCGACAAGGCCGGTGGCATCGCCGAAGGCATCGATGCGTTCGATGGCACCTCGCGCGTGCTGGTCGACAAGTTCTACACCAGCTTCGCCAGCAGCTTTGCACCCGAGTTCACGCTCGACAAGGCCGACGGCACGCTGAGCAACAAGGGCGACAAGCTCAACGGCAACTTCGCGCAGGTCGATGCCTTTGCCAAGAGTTCCGGCGGCGTGGCGACCGTGTTCGCGCGCCAGGGCGATGATTTCATCCGCGTGACCACCTCGGTGCGCAAGGAAAACGGCGAGCGTGCCATGGGCACGCTGCTCGACCGCAAGCACCCGGCCTATGCCAGCGTGCTCGAAGGCAAGCCCTTCGTCGGCCGCGCCGCGCTCTTCGGCAAGCCCTACATGACGCGCTACGAGCCCATCCGCCAGGGCGCCGATGTCATCGGCATCCTCTTCATCGGCTTCGACCTGACGGCGTTCCAGGCTTCGGCCGAAAAGCTCGCGAGCGACACGCACTTCTTCGAGTCCGGCGGCGTCTACGTCATCGACCCGAAGAAGTCATGGGCCGACGCGACCTTCGTCGTTCACCCGACCGCCCGCGGCAAGAAAATCCTCGAAGCCTTTCCCGAGGCCGCGCCCTTCCTCGAGAAGCTCGGCAAGGCGCCCGATGGCCTGCTGCCCGATGCGCTGCCGCTGATCGGCGGCGTGGCGGGCGATGCCTTTGCGGTGGTCCGCAAGAGCCAGGCGACCGGCTGGTGGGTCGTGGCGCAAGTGTCCAACCGTGAAGCCATGAAAGAGCACTGGGCTTCGATGGCAATGATCTGGGGCTCGATGGCACTTGCCACGCTTGCGCTCGCCGTGGGCCTGTTGTGGCTGATCCACCAATGGGTTTCGCGCCCGCTGCTGCAGCTGAGTGCCGCCGTCACGCGCATGGCGGGCGGCGACATGACGCGGGCCACGGCCAGTCAGAGCACCGACGAGATCGGCCACCTGATCCGCCATGTCGACGACATGCGGCGCCAGCTCAGCCGTGTGCTGCGCCAGGTTCGCCAGACGGCCGAATCGGTTGCGACAGGCAGCGCCGAGATCGCGACAGGCAACACCGACCTGAGCCAGCGCACCGAAGAGCAGGCGGCCAATCTGCAGCAGACCAGCTCGTCGATGGTCCAGCTCAGTTCGACCATCTCGCAGAACTCGGCCACCGCCGCCAAGGCCAACGACCTCGCCAATGGTGCCTGCACCGCGGCGACCAAGGGCGGGACGGTGGTGGACCAGGTGGTAGGCACCATGCACGACATCGCGCAGAGTAGCAACCGCATCGGCTCCATCATCGGCGTGATCGACGGCATTGCTTTCCAAACGAACATCCTCGCGCTCAATGCCGCGGTGGAGGCCGCGCGCGCCGGCGAGCAGGGCCGCGGTTTCGCCGTGGTGGCGAGCGAGGTCCGAAGCCTCGCGCAACGCTCGGCCCAAGCTGCCAAGGAAATCAAGGCGCTCGTCGGTGAAAGCGTCTCGAAAGTCGAAAACGGCAGCCGCCTCGCCGACGACGCCGGCCGCTCGATGCAAGAGATCGTCCGCCAGGTCGGCATGGTCACCGGCCTCATCGCCGAGATCAGCGCCGCCGGCGGCGAGCAGACCCAAAGCATCGCGCAGGTCAGCGACGCGGTTCAGCAGCTCGACAACGTGACCCAGCAAAACGCCTCCCTCGTCGAACAAAGCGCCGCTGCGGCCAACAGCCTCAGGGAGCAGGCCGCGCGGCTGGTGGCGTCGGTGGCGGTCTTCGAGCTGGCGGCGGAGTCACCAGCCCATCACTGACCCACCAGCTCGGCACGGCACAGGTGTGCTGGCTGCGGCGCGCTGGCAGCGCAGGGTTGGAAGCACAATTCGCCGAACCCAACTCATCCCGCGCATCATGGCGATCGAACTCTCCAAGGAATCCCGCAAGGAACTCATCGCGTCGATCGAGCGCTACTTCGAGCAGAACATGGAAGAGCGGATCGGCAACATTGCCGCTGGCGCCTTGCTCGGCTTCTTCCTCGAAGAAGTCGGCCCGCTGGTCTACAACAAGGCCGTGGCCGATGTGCAGGAGCGCCTGCAAGCGCGCGTTGCGGAAGTCGACATCGAAGTCCACGAAGACGAGTTCCAGTACTGGCCGAAGTTCGAGCGGCAGAAGCGCGGGAGGTGACTCCGGGAAGCGCCCGTGATCTGGCTGCGCGATGCGCACGGCCCGCGCCGCAAGGGCTTACTCGACTAACGCCACCAACACCATGCTCGAGCTGTTCATCGAAGTCTTCGGCGAGTTCATCCTTCAATGCGTGGCCGAGGTGCTGGTCGAGCTCGGGCTTCATTCGCTGGCCGCGCCGTTCGAACGCCGCCCCAACCCCTGGATGGCCGGGCTCGGCTACGCGGTGCTCGGCGCGATCCTGGGTGGCCTGAGCCTGGTGGTGTTTCCGTCGAACTTCGCCACACGTCCCTGGCGTCTGTTGAACCTCATCGTGACGCCTTTGGCCGTGGGCGGCGCGATGGCCACGCTCGGTGCGTGGCGGGCGCGGCGTGCCGAGGACCTGTGGCGGATCGATCGCTTCGGCTTCGGCTATGTATTCGCGCTGTCGCTCGCAATCGTTCGCTTTGCTTACGCAGCCTGATGCGTCACGTTGAACGATCCAGGGCCAGCGCCCATTGCGTGACGCGGCCACGGCGCCGAGGCGTTTATGTCGTGGCTTTCCTGGCAACCATCGCAGCAGGTCTCGCCTCTCGCAAATTCCCCGGTCTGCTGCCTGCGTTCCTCGGCAAGTACCCGGGTGATGCACTGTGGTCGCTGATGGTGTTCTTCGGCGTAGGCGCGATGTTTCCGACGGCGGCTGGCGTTCGAGTTGCGACGACGGCCTTGGGGCTTGCATATGCGGTCGAGGCTCTCAAGCTCTGGCAAGCACCGTGGCTGGTTCAGGTCCGCCACACGGCCATCGGCCACCTGGTGTTCGGTCATGTGTTCTCCTGGCAGAACCTTGTGGCTTACGCCGTCGGTGTGTTGGTCGGATTGGCCTTGGAATCGTTTTTCCTCCGCCAGAAGGCGTAGGCGCTGCCGATGAGCCGGGCGACAGATCGAGCGTGTCGTGCCAGACTCATGTACCCATCATTGAGTGGGGTCGCCATGCACCGACTAGCCGCCAACATGCTCATCGGCGCTTGCTGCGGCGCCGCCTTCCTCTCGTCGGCAACGGCGCAGGACCACGAGCCGCAGACCAGCATCGAATGGGGCGATTCGGCGCAAAGCATTCTGCTCGAGTGCGACAGCTCGCCCACCGATGTCTGCTACTTCCAGATCATGCTGACCAACGCCGCGCCGCCGCGCACGATGAGCGCTGCAGCGGGGAAGTCGGTCAAGGTTGTCATCGGCAGCCAAGGCGCCAGCTATTGCGCGTCTGCCGCGCCGCTCGACGCGAAGGTGGGCTGCTCGTTCGAATTGGTGACGGCGGGGTTTCACTACCAGAGCGCACCGGCGCCCCGATGCCTTTCCTGCCATGGCGTCGACGTTCGGTCGACGGATCAGGTCAACACCTTCAGCCCGTGTTTCTCCACCGCCAGTAACTTGAGCGCCATGCAACTCTGGCACTTGGCGCCAGCCTCCCGCGTTTGTACCGTCGATTCGCTGTTGTTCAGGTAGCGGGCGAAGACGGGCTGGCACACGTGCGCCGCCTCACGAATCAGCTTGATCTGCTTCGGCCCGATCATGGGAAGCGACGTCAGGCGGGATTCGTCGAACTCGCGCAGGGTGGCCCGCTCGATCGCGCCGACCTTGCGCAACGCAGCGGCCGAGGCATGGATGGCCTCGAATGCGCCGCTGTGGCGATGCCAACCGGCAATTCGCATAAGCGGTGACCGGAACGTAGAAAGGCCCCGAGAAGCAAAACCTCTCGGGGCCTATCGAACCTGGTGGCGCTTCAGGGATTCGAACCCCGGACCTGCGGATTATGATTCCGTCGCTCTAACCGACTGAGCTAAAGCGCCAAAGCCCAAGATTATAGCGCGGGGTTTCCGGGCGCTTGCAGTACCCTTAAGGGATCGTTCCAAAAAAGCGACTGGCCGCTGGTGTGCGTGCCGGTCCGCCCTCCCTGACGCTCCCGACCCACAGCCTTCCATGTTCAGCTTCTTCAAGAAAAAACCGGCCGATGCCGATGTGGCCGCTTCGCCAGGCCTGCCGGTGCCGCCTGCGCCGTCGAGCATCGAAACGCCTATCCCCGAGCGACGTAGCTGGTTCGACAAGATCCGCGGCATCGGCGGTGACGAATCCGAAGCCGATCGTGGAAACGATCGCAACGCTGATCCCGTACGCGACGCTCCGATCGACACGTTGCCACCAGTCGAATACGAAGCTATCCCCGACGAACCCGCAGAGCGACCTTCGACCGACCGCCAAACCTGGCTCACCAAGCTTCGCGGCGGCCTGCGCCGCACCGGCAGCAGCATCGCGCAGGTCTTCACCGGCACGCAGATCGACGACGCGCTGTACGAGGAACTGGAGTCGGTGCTGTTGATGGCCGATGCCGGTGTGAAGGCAACGGAGTATTTGCTGGCCGATCTGAAGCGGCGCGTGAAGGAGGCCAAGGCCACCGATCCCGCTGCCGTCAAGGGCTTGCTGGCCGAAGGCATCGCCGAGCTGTTGTTGCCCTTGCAGCAGCCGCTGGAAGTGGGCAAGCATGTGCCGACGGTGATGATGGTGGTGGGCGTCAACGGTGCGGGCAAGACCACGAGCATCGGCAAGCTGACGCGCCATCTGGCCGAGGCGAAGTGCAAGGTGCTGCTGGCCGCGGCCGACACGTTCCGCGCCGCGGCACGCGAGCAGCTCGAGGTCTGGGCCGATCGCAACCAGGTGGAGATCGTCAGCCA
>JAMFRW010000143.1 GCA_026224975.1 Rhodoferax sp.
GCGCTTCGGCGGCACCGCCGGTGCATGCTTTCCATCGGCCCTCAGCCCGTCGAGAAAATCGGCCCACGCCTGCAGCATCTCCCGTCTTTGCACGATGAACTCGGTGCGGTTGTAGGCGCGCCCGAGACTGTCCCGCACCGAATGCGCGAGCTGCGCCTCGATGATGTCGGGGCTGAAGCCGAGTCGCTCGTGCAACATCGTCCGAGCCGTCGCCCGAAAACCGTGACCCGTTACCTCGTCCGCGGAGAAGCCCATCGCTCTCAGCGCCGCGTTGATCGTGTTCTCGCTCATCGCACGGTGGTGGTGTCGCTCGCCCCGGAACACCAGGGTGCCGTGGCCTGTCAGCGGATGCAGATTGCGCAACGCGGCCACCGCTTGGCGCGGCAATGGCACCAGATGCGGCGCGCCGAGCAGCTTCTCCCGAAGTTCGCGCTTCATGCGCGCCGCCGGCACGGTCCACATCGCCGCGTCGAGGTCGATCTCGTGCCACTCGGCGAACCGCAACTCGCCGGGACGGAGCAAAAGCATCGGGGCCAGCTTCAACGCAGCGCGGACGACCGGCGTCGCCGCGTAGTTGTCGCAAGCGCGCAGGAGCTCCCCGAATCGCGCTGGATCGGTGATTGCCGGGAAGTTCTTCGGCTCGGGGCGCTTGAGGGCGTCCTTCAAATCCCTGGCCGGATTCGTCGCCGCCTTGCCGATCGCGACGGCATATCGAAACACCTGGCCGCAGCTCTCCAATGCCCGATGTGCCGTCTCGATAACACCTCGGCCCTCGATGCGTCGCAGGACCTCCAACAACAGCGGGGGAGATATGCTCGCAATGGGCAGCGCGCCAATCCACGGGAACACGTCAGCCTCGAGCCGCGCGATGACCTTGTCGGAGTAAGTCGGTGCCCAGCCAGAGCGTTTCACCGCAAACCATTCGCGCGCGATCGTCTCGAACGAATCGAGAGCCGGCAACCCTTGTGCGTGGCGCGCCTCGGCCTGCTTCGTCTCGACGAATTCCTGCCTGTCGGCCTTGCGCTTGGCACTGGGATCGATGCCCTCGGCGACCAGCGCGCGGGCCGACTCGGCCTTTCGCCGCGCCAGCGCCAAAGACGTGTCCGGGTAGGTACCCAGCGAGATCATCTTTCGCCGCGTCCGAAACGTGTAGTCGAAGCGCCAGGCGTGGGATCCGCCTTTCACATACAGCAACAAGAAAAGCCCGTCGCCATCGGACAGGCGCCTGCGTGGGTCGCCCCTGCGTATGGCCTTGATAGTGGCGTCTGAGGGGATGAGGTCTCGTGCCATCGGAGTAACTTTTCAAGCGCAACTGGAAGAACTTCGAGTTATCGCGAAAGTTACTGCATGACCGGTCGGATTTCAAGGGACAGCATGAAACGTCCTGGACAACAAAAAAGCCCTAGAGCGTTGATTCTCAAGGGCTTTTTGGACTATCTGGGACGTCATTGGACGTCTTTAAAACGCGTTCTGGTGGCCTGGGGCGGAATCGAACCACCGACACGCGGATTTTCAATCCGCTGCTCTACCAACTGAGCTACCAGGCCGTGAACCGATGATTATAGACGAGTGTTCGGCGGGCTCAGCGGTCACATCCCGCCGCCGCGCTTGTTGCGCGAGAGGTCGACGCCGAGTTGCTTGAGCTTGCGGTAGAGGTGGGTGCGTTCGAGGCCGGTCTTCTCGGCGACGCGGGTCATGCTGCCGTTCTCTTGGGCAAGGTGGAATTCGAAGTAGCTCTTCTCGAAGGCGTCGCGGGCTTCGCGGAGCGGCCGGTCGAGGTCGAAGCTTTGTTCGGATTGCGGCCCCAGCATCAGCGGCGTGGTCGGCAGCATCACGCCGCCGGTCATCGCGGCTTCGACCGTGAGGCCGGGCTCGCTGTGGTTCATGGGGTTGGGCGGCAGCATGTTGCGCGATGCCGGCTTGGCCAGGCCCTGCTCGACGGCGCGCAGCAGCTTTTGCAGCGTGATGGGCTTCTCGAGGAAGGCCATGGCGCCGAACTTGGTGGCCTCCACCGCCGTGTCGATGGTCCCGTGGCCGCTCATCATGATCACCGGCATGTTGAGCAGCGAGGTGGCGCCCCATTCCTTGAGCAGGGTGATGCCGTCGACATCGGGCATCCAGATGTCGAGCAGCACGAGGTCGGGGCGCATGCGCTCTCGGCAGGCGCGGGCTTGCGCGGCGTTTTCGGCCAGCTCGATGGTGTGGCCTTCGTCGGCGAGGATTTCCGACAGAAGGGCACGGATGCCGAGTTCGTCGTCAACAACAAGAATGGTGGCCATGGATGCTCAGTGCGCCTGGGAGTCGGTGGTTGCCGCGAGGAGAAGCGGTGCCTCGACCGGTGCGAATTTTGAAAATGATAGCGAAACTTGCGCGCCTCTCGCAGAAACGTCGGCTGTGACACCTTCGGCAGTGTTTCCGCGGTTGGCGATTCGTACCCGCGCGCCGTGCTCATCGGCGATCTTCTTGACGACCGCCAGGCCCAGTCCGGTGCCCTTGGACTTGGTGGTCACATATGGTTCGAATGCGCGCTTGAGCACTTTGTCGGCAAACCCGGGGCCATTGTCGATCACTTGCAGGCGCACGGCACGCAAGGCGCCCTGCTCGTCGCGCGCAACCTCGGTGCGGATGTCCACGCGCCCGTCGGGCTGGTCGGCCACGGCATCGAGCGCGTTCTGCACGAGGTTGTGGATGACCTGGCGAAGTTGCGTGGTGTCGCCGATGATGGCCGGCAACGAGGGCGCGAGCTCGGCATGCAGTTGCCCGGCCTCCAGCGCGCTGCCGTAGAGGCCGAGCACTTCGTTGACCAGGCCGTTGAGGTCGAGCGGGCTCAGGTTGACCGCCGGCAGGCGCGCGTAATCGCGGAACTCGTTGACCAGCGTTTTCATGGCCTGGACCTGCGCGACGATGGTGTCGACCGAACGCGCGAGCATCGCCTGGTCGGCGCCTTCCAGCTTGTTGCCGAGCTTGTGCTGCAGCCGCTCGGCGGAGAGCTGGATCGGGGTCAGCGGGTTCTTGATCTCGTGCGCGAGGCGGCGCGCGACCTCGCTCCAGGCTTCGCTGCGCTGGGCCGAGACAAGCTCGGTGATGTCGTCGAACACCATGAGCCGCGCGCCTTGCGGCATGGCGGCGCCGCGCACGAGCAGCGTGACCGAATCGTTCTCGCGCCCGCCGATGGTGGAAGTCTGCAAGTCGAAGGAATCCTGCCAGTGGTCGCGCTCGCCGGCTTCGGGGCTGGTGGCGTGCAGCTCGAAGCGCTGCCACACGGCCTGCGCAAAACCGCCCGCACCGCCCAGGCCGGGCACTTCGTCGAGCCGGCGGCCGCGGTAGGCCGAGAGCGGCAGGCGCACGATGCGCGTGGCACCGGGGTTGACGGTATCGATGTTGCCGTGGCGGTCGAACACGATCACACCCGCCGTGAGGTTGTCGAGGATGGTCTGCAGGTTGGCGCGCGCGCCTTCCACTTGCGAGACGCTGCGCTGGACCATCTCGCGCGCGTCGAGCAGTTGCGATGTCATCTCGGCGAACGAACGCGTCAAACCGCCCAGCTCGTCGCGCGAGGCAAAGACAGGCTTGATGCTCAAGTCGCCCTGCGCGACCTGCCGCACGCCTTCGGCCAGCAGCAGCAGCGGCCGCGCGAGCTGGTTGCTGAGCGCCACCGCCAGCAGCAGTGCGCCGAAGACTGCGAGCACGAGCGCCAGGGTGAGCGTGCCGATGTACATCTTGCGCAGGCCGCCGCGGGCGAGCGCGCGCTGCTGGTATTCGCGGTAGGCGGTTTGCACGGCGAGCGCGCTGGTCGCGATGTTGGCCGGGATCAATTGGGTGACGTAGAGGTAGCGGTCCTGTTCGCCGAGCGTGAAGTTGCTGCTGGGGATCAGCGCCAGGGCGTTCACCCGGGCCGCGTTCGAAGCGGTGCCCGAGCCCGTGCCGCCCGAGGCCGACGCATCCTCATCGAGCCCGACCAACTCACTGGTAACGCGGGCCGAGCGCCCCTGGCGCAGCAAGGTGGGCGAGGGCCGCACCGGCAGCAGGCGCATTGACGAGCTGCTCCCGGCCAGCAGCGTTTGCCCGGCGCCGCCGACGATGGCGATGTCTTGCGCCGAGAGCTGCTCGCGCAGGCGCTCCAGCAACAGCGGCTGCGCGGCGCCGGGGGTTTCGCCGAGACGGTCGGCGGCCAGGCGCGTCTTGCTGGCCAGATCGCCCTCGATGGCAGAGAGCGTGCCGCGGCCGAGCGTCAGGCCGGCATCAAGTGCGCTTTCCACGCGCACGTCGAACCAGCTCTCGATGCTGCGCGAAACGAACTGGTAGCTCACCGTGTAGATCAGCACGCCGGGCACCACGCCGACCAGCGCAAAGATCGCCGCGAGCTTGAGCAGCAGCCGGCTGCCGAACTTGCCGCGCTGCACCCTCAGCAGCAGCCGCACGGCGGCGATCACGATGACGAGCACGAGCAGCGTCGCGACTGTCACGTTGACCCAGAACAGCCACACGTAGTGGCGGTCGTAGAGGGCCGGGTTGTTGGTGGCGATCGAGAGCAGGAAGGTCAGTACCAGCGCCGCGCCCGTGGCCGCGACGGTGGAGATGAGCCAGGCCCAGCGCGATGCTTTGGTCATGGCATCAGGCCCGCGTCAGTTGATGCGCTGCGAGCGCTCGACCGACATCGTCCACTCCGGCTGACCGCCGATGCCGATCTGCATCGGGCGCGGCAGCATGGTGGTGTCGAGCCGGTAGTTGAATTCGACGTAGTGCCGGCTGCCCTCTTCGACCTGCAGCGGCTCGGCGATCTTCCAGCGCGCGCTGCGGCTGATGGCGGCAAACGCCTCGGCGCGGGTGGCGTAGTTCTGGCTCAGCCCGCCCACAACGTTGACACGGTAGGTCGAGGTGAGCGGCTGGTAGACGATGCGCCAGACGCGCACCGCCTGCGCCACGCGCCGGTCGCGCCAGTACCAGCGGTCGCGAAACACCTGCGCCTCGGCCACGAAGAAGAGCGGCACCGATTTGTTCAGCGCGTCTTCCACCGCGCGCGGCAGGTCCACGTTGACGGTGTAGCTGAGCAGCACGCCTTCTTCGTTTTGTGTGATGTCGAAGGCCGCCAGATCCATCTCGGGCGAGGCCATGGCCAGCGGCACCATGGCGATGAGCCCGGCGAGCACCAGGACAGAGCTCGCCAGCACCCGAGCCCACCACGCCACGGCGCCACGAACGCGGCGCGGTGGGAGGCTGGTGGACTGGGCCGCGCCGTGCATGGGTCGAGTGGATCTCAGGTTTTCTGGAGCAAGCTGTAGAAAAAGCCATCCGGCGGCGCACCGAAAGCGGGCACCGCGGACTCGGCCTCATTGTCGGGCAGCGGCAGCAGGTGGCCGGGCGATGCGGGATCGGCCGGCACGCGTGCGTCGGCATGTCGTTGCAAAAAAGCGTCGATCTGGTGCTGGCCTTCGTCCTTGAACACCGAGCACGTGCAGTACAAAAGCCGCCCGCCAGGCGCCAGCAGCGGCCAGAGGGCTTCGAGCAGATCGGCCTGGATCTTGGCCAGCGCGGGAATGTCGCTCGCGCGGCGCAGCCAGCGCACATCGGGGTGGCGGCGCACGATGCCCGAGGCGCTGCAGGGCGCGTCGAGCAGGATGGCGTCGAAAGGCTTGCCGTCCCACCACGAGGCGGTGTCGCCGGCATCGGCCGCCACGGTGCGAGCGGTGAGGCCGATGCGGGTGAGCGTTTCGGTGACGCGGGTCAAGCGGCTGGCGTCGCGGTCGAGTGCCAGCACGTCGAGATCGGCCAGCTCCAGCAGGTGCGCCGTCTTGCCGCCGGGCGCGGCGCAGGCATCGAGCACACGGGCACCCGCGGGCAGGCCGGCGCCGATCAGCAAGGGCGCGGCGCGCTGGGCAGAGGCGTCTTGCACCGACACATCGCCTCGCGCAAAGCCGGGCAGTTGCGTGACCGGCCGCGGGCGTTCGAGCACCACGGCTTGCGGTTCGACGACGATGGCCGTGATGCCTTGCTCGGCCAGGCGGGCGACGTAGTCAGCAGCGGTGGTTCCGGCGGGCTCGCCGCCCTTGCCGGCGTCGCGATGCGCATTCACCCGCAGCGTCATCGGCGGGTGCTGGTTGTCGGCATCGAGCAGCGCCTGCCAGCGCTCGGGCCAATCGCGCTTCAGGCGGTCGATCCACCACGCGGGATGGTTGAAGCGCGCCACCGGGTCGCGCAGCGCGACGGCCACGGTCGCCTCTTGCTCGCGCAGGAAGCGCCGCAGCACCGCATTGACGAACGAGGCGCTCGCCTTGGCGCGGCGGCGCGCGGCGTCCACCGCCTGATCGACCAGCGTGTGCGCCGCATACGGCGCCTCGGCGGCCGGCCAGAGCAGCGCCAGCGCCGTCAGCAGCAGCGCATCGACCGCGGGCGGCGGCGCCTTGGGCGCCAGCAATGTGCGCACGGCCAGGGCCGAGCCCAGCCAGCGCAGTGCGTGGAAGCTGAGCGCCTGCGTCCCGGGCCGCGCCTCAGCCGGGCAGCGCGCGAGCGCCTCGTTGAGCGACTGGCCGGCGCGAACCGCCTGCACCGCATCGGCGGCATGGGCTAGCAGCCGGGCGAGCGGCAACGAGGGCGTGGTGGAAGTGGGGGGGCTGGAAGTCACCGGCCGCAGTCTACGGGGCGGCACGGGGCGGCCTGCCCGCCCGGCAACGCGTCGGCCAAGCCTTTACACCGGGAAACCGCCGCTGCGTTACCCTCGCTGGCTGATCACCGCTCCGATCCGGTCGGTGGCAGCCCCGAGACACACGCGAACAAAGGCAGCCCATGCCCGGCGATTCACCGACACCGATTTTCAGAAGCGACGAAGAGCTGGCGCAGCTCGGCGCGTCCGACCGCATCCGCTACCGCCTGGTCGGCGCGCAATGCCGCTACCACGCCAACGACAACATCGCCGGCTTCATGAAGGAGGGCGAACTGGAGGAGCTGAAGGCCGAGGTCGAGGCCAAGATGCACGAGGTGCTGCGCGCGCTGGTGATCGACACCGACAGCGATCACAACACCAACGACACCGCCAAACGCGTCGCCAAGATGTTCCTGACGGAAGTCTTTCGCGGGCGCTATGTGCCGATGCCCACGGTCACCGAATTCCCGAACGCATCACGCCTGAACGAACTGATGATCGTCGGCCCCATCAAGGTGCGCAGTGCCTGCTCGCACCACCTCTGCCCCATCCTCGGGCGCGTGTGGATCGGCATCATGCCGAACGAGCATTCGAACCTGATCGGCCTTTCGAAGTACGCCCGCATCTGCGACTGGATCATGAGCCGCCCGCAGATCCAGGAAGAGGCCGTGATCATGCTGGCCGACGAATTGCAAGACCGCGTCAAACCCAATGGCTTGGCCATCGTGATGGAAGCCGATCACTTCTGCATGCACTGGCGCGGCGTGAAGGACGACGAATCGATGATGACCAATTCGGTGATGCGCGGCGTCTTCCTGAAAGACGCCAACCTGCGCCGCGAATTCCTGTCGTTGCTCAGCAAGAAGAACCGCGATTGAACGCCGCGCCCGAACTCAACCACCCGCTTTCGAGGAGATCGCCATGCTGGTCCGTTTGATGTATGCAAGCCGCGCCGCCGAATCGGTCAACCAGGACGCGCTGGTCGCCATCCTCAAGAAGTCCAAGGCCAACAACCCGGCGGCCGGCGTGACCGGCGTGCTGTGCTTTTCGGGCGGCCTGTTTTTGCAGGTGCTCGAAGGCGGCCGCGGCCCGGTGAACGCGCTCTACCACCGCATCGCCGCCGACCCGCGCCACCGCGACGTGCTGCTCCTGAGCTACGAAGAGATCGAAGAACGCAGTTTTGCCGGATGGGCGATGGGCCAGGTCAACCTGTCGCGCATCAACCCTGCCTTGCTGTTGAAGTATTCGGAGACAGCCCACCTCGACCCGTATGCCGTCTCGGGCAAGGTTTCGCTGGCGCTGTTCAACGAACTGGTGGCGACGGCTTCGGTGATGGGCCAGGGCTGATTTGTTGTGATTCGCGACTGAACCCGCCGCCGGGGACGGCGGCAGGTCAGCCGATGGATGTCACTTTGCGCCCGAGGCCGCCGCCGGTGTAGGCCGAGCGGCAGCGCGCGCGGCGGCGGTGTCGTCCACACCTGTCCGACCGCCGACGCCCGAAGCGACGCGAGGCGGCGGCGTCGCTGCGCCGCGCTTGCGAATCAGCGGGCGGCGGTTCTTTTCGCCGGTGGTGGACGGTGTGCCCAGTGATTCGCTGTTGCCCGAGCCGGGCTCGCCGGTGTCGGTGCCGGACGGAAGCTTGGCCGCCTGCGAATTGCTTGTGGCAGCGGGCGATGGCGACGGTTGCGGCGGCGGCTTTTGCGCGTGAGCCGCGGAGGCGAGGGCCACCGTCAGCGCGATCGACACGGCAGTGCAAACGGCCGAGGAAGAGACGCGGCGTGAGCGAAAAGGCGAAGGTTTCATCGCAAGTCTCCGGTGGATCAAAGGGATATGACAGCGAAGTCGAAAGACGTCCGCAGCAGTCTATGCGGCCGCCTTCTTGGCTGCAGCCTTCTTCGCCGCCGTCTTGGCGCCGGGCACGCGCGGCGCGCGCGGTTCGAACTCGAAGGAGACCTTGCCTTCCTTCTTGTCGTAGGCGAGGTAGGCCTTGAACTTTCGCCGCGTCTTGTTGGAGACAAAGCCTTCGAGCAGGTCGGTCTTGCCGGTGGCCAGCAGCTTGCTCATCTGCTCGCGCGCCACCGGCTGCTGCAGGATGATCTTGCCGCTCTTGAAGTCGCAAGTGACGTTGGCGCCAACGGCGTGCTCGCACACATAGCTGGTGCCGAGTTCGTAGACGTGGCCCTGGTCCTTGGGGCAATTTCCCAGGCTGGTCTGGTCCGAGAAGTCGACCGGCTCGCCCGATTCGCCATCCTTCTTGGCGTCTTCACCGAAGTCGAATTCGAGCTTCCAGTTCTTGATCTCGTCGTCGTAGGCGAGCTTGAGTTCGGCGGTGAACGGCCAACCCGCCTTGGAGCGGAAGCCTCCGAGCGGGCCGATCTTCTTGTCCGCCAGAAACTTCTCCACCTCGTCGAGTTCGAAGGCCCGGCTGCCGGGGATCTTGCTGATGGAAAAGCCGCAAGCTTCCGTCTTGCCCGGGATGCCAGCACAGGCGAAGCGGCGGTAGTTTTCCTTGACGACACCGCCGCAGTTCGGGCAGGCCGTCTCCAGCGTCGCGTAGTCGCCGGGGATGGTGTCGCGGTCGTATTCCTTGGCTTTTTTGACCATGCGCTCGGTCATCGCGGCGATCTCGGCCATGAAGCTTTCACGTTTGAGCTTGCCGTGCTCCATCTGGTTGAGCTTGTATTCCCACTCGCCGGTCAGTTCGGCCTTGGAGAGTTCCTCCACGCCCAGGCCGCGCAACAGCGTCATCAGCTGGAACGCCTTGGCGGTGGGGATCAGCTCGCGGCCTTCGCGCAGCA
>JAMFRW010000144.1 GCA_026224975.1 Rhodoferax sp.
GCACGGCAGCGTGCGGCTCACGCGCGTCGATACGCACGACGACTTCGAGAGCTTTGCCGCCTGGCTGCGCGCGCCGGGCGAATGGGTCGGCGCGTTCGACTTTCCGTTCGGGCTGCCGCGCGAACTGGTCGAGACATTGGGCTGGCCCACCGAGTGGCTCGCGCTGATGCGCCACTACGCCGGCTTGTCGCGCGAGGAAGTCCGCGCGACCTTCGCTGCCTTCTGCGATGCGCGCCCGGTCGGCGGCAAGTTCGCCCACCGCGCCTGCGACGGTCCGGCCGGTTCGTCGCCGTCGATGAAGTGGGTCAACCCGCCGGTCGCCTACATGCTGCATGCGGGCGTGCCTTTGCTGATCGACGCCGGTGTGCACATGCCCGGTCTGCATGCGGGCGATGCGAGCCGCGTGGCGCTCGAAGGCTACCCCGGCATGCTCGCGCGCGAACTGCTCGGCGTGCGCTCGTACAAGGCCGACGACCGCGCCCGCCAAACGCCTGAGCGCCTCATCGCGCGCAAGGATTTGATGGAGTGGCTGGAGCAGGGGCGAAGCCGGTTGGCTGCGCGCTTGCGTGTGACACATGCGCAGCGCGATGCGCTCGTGGCCGATGCATCGGGCGACAAGCTCGATGCGGTGCTGTGCATGCTGCAGGCGGCGTGGGCGGTTCAGCAGCCGGGGTATGGCATGCCGGAGGCGATCGATCCGCTGGAAGGTTGGATCGCGAGTGCGCCGGGGCCTCGCGGTGCAACACCAACCCGTTCGGGCTGAGCCTGTCGAAGCCTGCCCCAAACACGCGCCATCGCCGACCAGCGCGTTGTCCCACCCCGCCGCGGCGCCTGTTCCCGCACCGCCGCAGCGCACCCTCTGCTAAGGTCGATTTCCCATGCACACGCTGAATCTCCTGCTGCTCGCCAGCGGCCTGTTGGTGTTCGTCAGCCTGCTGGCCGGGGTGATGTCGGCGCGGCTGGGCTTGCCGTTCCTGCTCGTATTTCTGGTGGCGGGCATGCTGGTCGGTGTGGATGGCCCGGTCGGCATCCAGTTCGACAACGCCGAGCTGGCCGCGTGGGTGGGCAATGCGGCGCTCGCGGTCATCCTGCTCGAAGGGGGCCTGAGCACGCGCATGAGCACCTTCCGCGCGGGCTTCAAGCCGGCGCTGGCGTTGGCGACGATCGGCGTGGTGCTGACTGCCGCGATGGTCGGCGCGGTCGCGATGGCGGTGATGCATGTGGACTGGCGCTATGGCCTCTTGCTGGGCGCGATCGTCGGCTCCACCGATGCGGCGGCGGTGTTCTCGCTGATGCGGCAGTCCGGGCTGCGGCTGGACGAGCGCGTCTCGGCCACGCTCGAACTCGAATCCGGCCTCAACGACCCGATGGCCGTCTTCATGACGCTGGCCTTGATCGCGACCATCCGCACCGGTGCCGGCGGCGGTGAGGTGCTGATGTTGCTCGCGCGGCAGGCCGGCTTCGGCGCGGCCATCGGCCTGGGCGGCGGCTGGTGCGTGGCCTGGCTGCTGCGGCGCATCTCGAACACGGCAGAGCAGGGTGGGCTGCTCTCGCTCATCATCGTCTCCGGCGGGCTGGCGGTCTTCGCCACGTCTGGCCTGCTCGAAGGCTCGGGCTTCCTGGCGGTGTACCTCTTCGGCCTGCGCATCCGCGAGCTGGCCGCCGATGCGGCCCATGCCGCCTCGTCCGCCCTCGACGGCTTTGCCTGGGCGGCGCAGGCGACGATGTTCCTGCTGCTCGGCTTGCTGGTTTCGCCGCACCAGATGCTCGACAACGTGTGGCCCACGCTCGCGGTGGCGGCCACGCTGATCTTCGTCGCCCGCCCGATCGCGGTGTGGCTGTGCCTGGCGCCGCTGCGCTTCGCCAATGCGCAGCGGCTCTTCGTCGGCTGGGTGGGCTTGCGTGGCGCGGTGCCCATCGTGCTCGCGCTCTTCCCCTTGATGGAGAAGATCCCCGACAGCTATCGCTTCTTCAACGTGGCGTTTGCGGTGGTGCTGGCCTCGCTGCTGCTGCAGGGTACAACGCTCGGCTGGGTGGCGAAGGCGCTGAAGGTCGTCGAGCCGCCACAGCATCCGCCGCCCGGCCAACGCGCAGTGCAAGGCCAGCTCACGCTCGATGCCGAGCTGCCGCTGGCCGATGTGTTCGGCTTCTTCCAGTTGCCCGTGCCCGACAACAGCGGCCCGACGCTCGGCCACTGGATGACCGACACGCTCGCGCGCGACCGCGAAGTGGGCGATGGGCTCGATTGGCACGGCGCGCGCTTCGAGATCAGCAGCCTGGTCGAAGGGCGCATCGAGCGCGTGGGATTGCAACTGGCGCCCAAGGCTGCTGCAGGCTGACGTGGCGCGGGCGACGAAGGCCAAGGACGACGCGGCGCAGTTGTCGCTCCCCGAGCATTGGTTCGCGCAACGCGGCTGGGCGCCTTTCCCATTTCAGCGCGATGTGTGGGGCGCGATGGCCGCGGGGCAGAGCGGCTTGCTGCACGCGAGCACCGGTTCGGGCAAGACCTATGCGGTCTGGTTCGGCGCGCTGCTTCGTGGGCTGGCACTGTCTACCGCCCCGCGCCTCGGCGTGCTCTGGCTCACCCCCATGCGCGCGCTCGCGGCCGACACCACCCGTGCGCTGCAACTGCCGCTCAACGAGCTTGGCCTCGCGTGGACGGTCGGCCAGCGCACCGGCGACACACCGCCCGCCGAGCGCGCGCGGCAGGACCGGCGCTTTCCGACGGTGCTGGTCACCACGCCCGAGTCGTTGAGCCTGATGCTCACGCGCGAGCAGGCGCACGAGGAACTGAGCGGCATCCACACGGTGATCGTCGACGAATGGCACGAGCTGATGGGCAACAAGCGCGGCGTGCAGGTGCAGCTCGCCATCGCGCGGCTGAAGCGCTGGAACCCGCAGCTCGCGGTGTGGGGCCTGAGCGCGACGCTCGGCAACCTGGCCGAGGCGATGCAGGTGCTGCTGGGGCATGAGGCCGGCACGCTGGTGCGCGGCCGCGTCGACAAGAAACTCGTCATCGATACGTTGCTGCCCGACCACCCCGGCCGCTTTTCATGGGGTGGGCACCTGGGCAAGCAGATGCAGTTGCCGGTGGTCGCCGAGATCGAACGTTCGACCACCACGCTGGTCTTCGTCAACATGCGCTCGCAAGCCGAGATGTGGTACCAGCTCCTGCTCGAAGAACGCCCGGAGTGGGCCGGCTTGGTTGCGCTGCACCACGGTTCGCTCGACAAGGAGGTGCGCGAATGGGTCGAGCTCGGCCTGAAGGATGGGCGGCTCAAGGCCGTCGTCGCGACTTCTTCGCTGGACCTCGGCGTGGACTTCCTGCCGGTCGAGCGCGTCCTGCAGATCGGCTCGGCCAAGGGGGTGGCGAGGCTGCTGCAACGCGCCGGCCGCAGCGGCCATGCGCCGGGCCGTGCGAGCCGCATCACGCTCGTTCCCACCAACACGCTGGAGCTCGTCGAAGCCGTGGCCGCGCGCCGCGCCGCGCACGCCGGGCAGATCGAAAAACGCGCGACGCCCGAGAAGCCGCTCGACGTGCTGGTGCAGCACCTCGTCACCGTGGCGCTCGGCGGGGGCTTCGAGCCCGAGGCGCTGTTCGCCGAAGTGCGCAGCGCCCACGCCTATCGCCAGCTCACGCGCGACGAATTTCAGTGGGCGATCGACTTTGTGGAGAAAGGCGGCAGCAGCCTTGCGGCCTACCCCGAGTACCACCGCGTGCAACTCGTCGATGGCCTGTACCGCGTGCCCGACCGCGCCATCGGCCGGCGCCACAAGCTGC
>JAMFRW010000145.1 GCA_026224975.1 Rhodoferax sp.
CCGCGGTCCTGGCCGGCCTGGCGGTGCTGACGGCACGCCGCGCCACCGACGACGAAGGCGCGCCGCTGGGCGGCGTGCCTGCACGCGCCTGACCACACCCAACACGAACACGCGTCACAGGAGACAACGATGACATCGACACGGACTTTTCTTTCACTCTTTGCGGCGCTCATCGCGCTGCTGGTCGCCGCGTGCGGCGGCGGCAGTGATTCGCAAGCCGCGCCGCTCGCGGTCGTGAAGCCGACTGCCGCCTGCACCGGTCTCGCCTCGGTCGATCTGACCGACATCGGCGGCGTCGGCAGCACCATCACGTCTGCGACCGAAGGCACGGTGACGATCAATGGCGCGGCCGTCAAGTTCTGCACCGTCGAAGGCACGCTCGCCCCGGCCATCGGCTTTCGCGTGCGGCTGCCGATCGACACCTGGACCCAGCGCATCATGAGCATCGGCTGCGGCGGCCTGTGCGGCAGCACCAGCGCCTCGGTCGAACCCGGCACCTCCTACGGCTGCCCGCTGGTGCAGAGCGGCGGCTTCGTGATCGCCTCCACCAACATGGGCCACAGTGGCAGCGAGGCCAACTGGTCGCAGGACGCACAACGCCGTGTCGACTTCGCCTACCGCGGCGTGCACGTGACCACGCTGGCCTCGAAGAAGCTGACCCAGGCCTACTACGGCCAGAAGGCCGCGCGCTCCTACTTCGTGGGCTGCTCCGATGGCGGCCGTGAAGGCCTGATGGCGGCGCAGCGTTATGCGGATGACTACGACGGCATCGTCGCCGGCGCACCGGCCTTCCTCTTCAACATCCAGAACTCGCTGCTGCATGGCTGGCAGGCCCGCTCCAACCGCGACAACGGCCTGACCACCGGCAACGTCGTGCTCTACCCAGCCAAGGCCGCTGTTCTGCACAAGGCCGTGGTGGCCGCATGCGACGCGCTAGACGGCCAGACCGATGGCCTGATCGCCGACCCGCGCCAGTGCAAGTTCGACCCGGCCACCATCCAGTGCGCAGCCGGTGCGACCGACACGAGCGCGTGCCTGACGGCCACCGAGGTCGTTTCGATCAAGAAGTTCTACAACGGGCCGACCGATCCCACCACCAACCGCCGCATCCTCGTCGGTGGCCCGCAGTACGGCTCGGAGCTGAACTGGGCCGGCGTCTTCGTGCCTTCGACCGATGTGGTGACGACGCGGTTGGGCGGTGACAACTTCGTCGACGGCGCGCGTTATGTGATCTTCACCGACGCCACGCCACCAGTGCTCGATGACTTCGAGTTCACCGAGAGCTTCATGAACCGGCTGCGCCCGCGCCACCCGCTGAACGATGCCACCAACCCCGACCTCTCGGCCTTCAAGGCAGCGGGCGGCAAGCTGCTGCTGTGGCACGGCTGGGCCGACCAGCACATCTCGCCCATCGGCACCATCGCCTACTACGAAGCCATGCAAAAGACCATGGGGCAGGCCAGCATGGACGCCTTCATGCGCATGTACCTGGCACCCGGCATCGCGCATTGCGGCGGCGGTGAGGGCCTGGAAAAAATGGACCTGGTGACGGCCATGATGGACTGGGTCGAGCAAGGCAAGACGCCCAACGCCGTGACGACCAGCCGCACCGACACGGCCGGCACCGTCACCGCCACGCGACCGATGTATCCGTACCCGGCGGTCGCCAAGTACAACGGCACGGGGGACGTGAACGCCGCAGCCAGCTACAGCTCGAGTGCCCCGCTCTATACCGCGCCGGTGCCCGACTGGGCCGGTGTCGACTTCTTCCACACGTACGCGGCTGCGCCGCTGTAACGACGGCCCACAGGAAGTGTCCACATGGCCACGATCATCGGCGGCATCGCCGCATCGCACACCCCCACGATCGGCTTCGCGGTCGACCAGAACAAGGCTTCCGATCCGGTGTGGGCGCCGATCTTCACGGCGTTCGCGCCGTTGCGCGATTGGCTGAAGGAGAAGAAGCCCGACGTGGCGATCGTGATCTACAACGACCACGTGACCTCGTTCTTCTTCGACCATTACTCGATGTTCGCGCTCGGCGTGGGCGAGCGTTTCGCGGTGGCCGACGAAGGCGGCGGGCCACGCGCGCTGCCGCCCTTGGCCGGGCACCCGAAGCTTGCCGCGCACATCGGCACTTCGCTGGTCGCCGACGAGTTCGACATGTCCTTCTTCCAGGACAAGCCGCTGGACCACGGCGTTTTCTCGCCCCTTTCGGTACTGTGCGAGCACGATCCCGCGTGGCCGTTCCCGGTCGTGCCGCTGCAGATCGGCGTGCTGCAGGCGCCGAGCCCCAGCGCGCGGCGCTGCTACAAGCTCGGGCAGGCGCTGCGCCGCGCGATCGAGAGTTATGCGGAGGACACCCGCGTCGTGATCATCGCGACCGGCGGGCTCTCGCATCAGGTGCACGGCGAGCGCGCCGGCTTCAACAACACCGAGTGGGATGCGCGCTTTCTCGAACTCTTCGTGCAGGACCCTGAGCGCGTGGCCGGCATGACGCTGGCCGAACTCGCCACGTTGGGCGGCTACGAAAGCGCCGAGGTCGTGATGTGGATGGTGATGCGCGGCGCCATGTCGGCGCAAGTCACACCGCGCCACCAGTCGTACTACCTGCCCTCGATGGCTGGCATCGCAACGGTGGTGCTCGAGAACCAGGCCGTACCGCCGTCAGAGGCCGAACTCGCACGCCACCGCAGCCACATCGGCGAGCAGACGCGTGGGCTGGAAAAGCTCGAAGGCACCTACCCGTTCGATCTGGACCGCAGCGTGCGCGCCTACCGCGTCAGCCAGTTCCTGCACCGGATGATCGAGCCGGCGCATCGCGAGCACTTTCGCACCGATGAAGCGGTGTGCATGCGCGAGGCGAATCTGTCGGATGAAGAACGCGACCTGATCGGCCGGCGTGATTGGCGCGGGCTCATGCACTACGGCGTGATCTTCTTCTTGCTGGAGAAGCTGGCCGCGGTGGTCGGCACTTCGAACCTGCACGTCTACGCGGCGATGCGGGGGCAGGCGCTGGCCGAATTCCAGAAGACACGCAACGCCCCCGGGGCGCTGTATTCGGTTGCGGGCTCGGAGCGCAAGGCGGTTGACTGGACTGCGCCGATCGCACAGCCGCCGCGCGACACGCCTGCTCCCTGAGTCATTCCGATTCCAAAGCACCGAGCGAGCGCATGACGGCTCGCCACGAGACAACCCAACAGATCGAAAGAACACAACAATGAGAACCACCAAGTGCAAAGCCGCCGCTCTATCAGCCCTCGGCGCTGCGAGCGCGCTGCTCGCCCTGCCGGCCTTCGCACAGGATTCCGTCAACGTCTACGGCAGCCTCGACGTGGCCGCCTACTCCAAGCAGCTCAGCGGTGAGAAGCGAACCAAGACGCTGACCAGCGGCATCCTGAACGCCTCGCGCTGGGGTGTGCGCGGCAGCGAAGACCTGGGCGACGGCCTGCGCGCGCGCTTCGACCTCAGCAGCTACATCCGCCTCGACACCGGTGAATCCGGCCGTTCGGCGGCCGATGGCTTCTGGGCCCGTTACGCCTGGGTCGGCCTGGAAAGCAGCCGCTGGGGCCTGGGCCGCCTGGGCCGCATCTCCACGCCCAACTTCATCAACACCATCCGCTTCAACCCCTTCGCCGATTCGTCGCTCGCCCCGGTGTTCATGCACACCTACCTGCCGAGCGCCGCGCAGCCGATGATGACCAGCCACGGCACGAGCGACACCATGTGGGCCAACTCGCTGGCCTACAACACGCCGTCCTGGGGCGGCTTCGAGGCGGCGCTGCAAGCCGCGGCGGGCGAAGGCACCACGGCGGGCCGCAGGCTGGGCGCCAGCGCCACCTACCTCAGCAATTCGCTGTCGATCGGTGTTTCGGTCGAAGACCTCACCGGCATGAACATGAGCTTTGCCAAGCCGCCGGTGGTGCAACCGATCAAGACCGATCGCGCGGCTCAGATCGGTGTGGCCTATGACTTTCAGGTCGTCAAGCTCTTCGGCCAATACCAGCGAACCAGGCTGGAGAACACCGGCCTGCAAGTCAAGCTCGCCACCAGCCAGCTCGGCGCCTCGGTGCCGTTCGGCCTGGGCCGCTTCCTCGTCAGTGTGGCCCACACCACCAAGGACCAGACGGCACTCGCCGACATCAAGCGCGACACCGTGTCGGCGGGCTATGACTACAACCTCTCCAAGCGCACCGATCTCTACGCCGTGGCGGTCACCGACAAGGTCAGCAACCTGAACCGCGGCACGGGCGTGGCGCTCGGCATTCGGCACAACTTCTGATCGATAACACTGCACCTTGGCCATGACGACACCGCTCACCTCGTCGCCCATCACCTGCATCTCGTCGATGGCCACACGGCAGTGGCTGGCCGACGTGGTCGAGCGCCGGGCATCGGGCGGCGGACAGTCTGTCGAGCTCGAATCCATCGGTGGCGTCGATGCGGCGCGGCGTGTGCGCGAGGGCGAAAAGTTCGACCTCGTGGTGCTGGCTGCCGATGCCATCGCGAAGCTCGAAGCGGCCGGCCACGTCATCGCCGGCAGCGTGATCGGCCTGGCGCACTCACCGGTCGCCATCGCCGTGCGCAGTGGTGCCGGGCGGCCCGCCATCGACAGCGAAGCAGCCTTGCGCCAGAGCGTGCTCGCCGCCCGTTCCCTGAGCTATTCGACCGGGCCGAGCGGCGATGCGCTGGAGAAGCTCTTCGCCCGATGGGGTATCGCCGACGACATCGAAAGCCGCATCGTCAAACCACCGCCCGGCACACCCGTCGGTGCCTTGCTGGCGCGTGGCGAGGTCGAACTGGGCTTTCAGCAGCTCAGCGAGTTGATGCGTGTGGAGGGCGTGGATGTTGTCGGGCCGATGCCGCCGGGCTGCGAGATCGTGACGACGTTTTCCGGAGCAGTGTGTTCGGCATCGATGCAACCCGAAGCTGCACGCGCGCTGCTGGACTTCATCCGTTCACCTGCCGCCAACGAGCCCAAGCAAGGCCACGGCATGCAGCCCGCCTGACGCAGCCACGCTAGTCGGACCACCCAGAACATCAGCACAGGACACCCAGATGATCATCGACGTTCACGGCCACTACACCACCGCGCCGGCAGCCCTCGGCGCCTGGCGCGATCTGCAGATCGCCGGGCTAAAGGACCCTTCCAAAGCGCCCGCCGCATCGAGCCTGAAGATCAGCGACGACGAGTTGCGCGAATCCATCGAACTCAACCAGTTGAAGAAGATGAACGAGCGCGGCAGCGACCTCACCATCTTCAGCCCGCGGGCGAGCTTCATGGCGCACCACATCGGCGGCATCGAGACCTCGGCGGCCTGGGCGGCCATCTGCAACGAGCTGTGCCACCGCGTGGCCCAACTATTCCCCGACCGCTTCGTGGGTGCCGCGATGCTGCCGCAATCGCCGGGGGTGGACCCCGCAAGCTGCATCCCCGAACTCGAACGCTGCGTGAGGGACTATGGCTTCGTCGGCATCAACCTCAACCCCGATCCTGCCGGCGGCCACTGGACCAGCCCGCCGCTCACCGACCGGCATTGGTATCCGCTGTACGAGAAGATGGTGGAGTACGACATACCGGCCATGATCCATGTGAGCACGAGCTGCAACGCCTGCTTCCACACCACCGGCGCGCATTACCTCAATGCCGACACGACGGCCTTCATGCAATGCCTGTCCGGCGATTTGTTCACCGACTTCCCGACGCTCAAGTTTCTGATCCCGCATGGCGGCGGCGCGGTGCCCTACCACTGGGGGCGCTTCCGCGGTCTGGCGCAGGAGATGAAGAAGCCGATGCTCGGCGAGCACCTGCTGAACAACATCTTCTTCGACACCTGCGTCTACCACCAGCCCGGGATCGACCTCTTGACGCAGGTGATCCCGGTCAAGAACATCCTCTTCGCCTCCGAGATGATCGGCGCGGTGCGTGGCATCGACCCGGAAACCGGCCACCCCTACGACGACACCAAGCGCTATGTGGATGCCACCGCGAACCTGAGCGCCGAAGCGCGGCACATGGTGTTCGAAGGCAATGCGCGGCGCGTGTTCTCGCGGCTCGATGCGGCACTCAAGGCCAAGGGCCTATAGACCAACACAGAGAAATCAAACCATGTACGAACTGGGCGTTGTCTACCGAAACATCACGCGCGCCGACCGCGCGGCCACCGATCGCCTGGCCCCGCTCGGCTCGGCCACCGTGCACGAAGCCATGGGCCGTGTCGGCCTCATGAAGCCCTACATGCGGCCCATCTACGCCGGCGCGCAGGTCTCGGGCACGGCGGTGACGGTGCTGCTGCAGCCGGGCGACAACTGGATGCTGCATGTCGCCGCCGAGCAGATCCAGCCGGGTGATGTGGTCGTGGCGGCGGTAACGACCGAATGCAGTGATGGCTACTTCGGCGACCTGCTCGCCAGCTCGTTCAAGGCCCGCGGCGCACGCGCGTTGATCATCGATGGCGGCGTTCGCGATGTGAAGACGCTGGCCGAGATGGACTTCCCGGTCTGGAGCAAGGCGATCTCGGCCAAGGGCACGATCAAGGCCACGCTGGGCTCGGTCAACATCCCGGTGGTGTGCGCCGGGATGATCGTGCACCCGGGCGATGCCATCGTGGCCGACGATGACGGCGTGGTCTGCGTGCCGGCCGCGATGGTCGCGCGCACGGCCGACGCCGCTGCCGCGCGCGAAGCCTTCGAAGGCGAGAAGCGCGCCAAGCTGGCCTCGGGCGTGCTCGGGCTCGACATGTACAAGATGCGCGAGCCGCTGGAGAAGGCGGGGCTGCGCTACATCGATTGACGCGCTCGCGCCTTGTCGATGTCTACGTCGATGCCGGGACCCTGTCCTGCGTTTGGGTCTCGAAGTCGCTCGCCTCGTGCCGCTCGCGCAATTGGCTGGCCGGCTCGCCCCAGGCGCGGTTGACCATGCGGCCGCGCTTCACCGCCGGCCGCTCGGCGATGCGCTCGGTCCAGCGGATGACGTTCGCATAGTCCTGCACCTGCAGGAATTCGCCCGCGCCGTAGATCAGCCCCTTGACCAGCGCGCCGTACCACGGCCACACGGCGATGTCGGCAATCGTGTACTCGTCGCCGGCCAGATAGGGACTCTCGGCGAGGCGGCGGTCCAGCACATCGAGCTGGCGCTTGACCTCCATCGCGAAGCGATCGATGGCGTATTCGATCTTGGTCGGCGCATAGGCGTAGAAGTGGCCGAAGCCGCCGCCCAGGTACGGCGCGCTGCCCATCTGCCAGAACAGCCAGGCCATGCACTCGGCGCGCTGCGCGGGGTCGGTCGGCAAGAAGGCGCCGAACTTTTCTGCGAGGTGCACGAGGATCGCGCCGGACTCGAACACGCGGATGGGCTTGGGCCCGCTGCGGTCGAGAAGCGCCGGAATCTTGGAGTTGGGGTTGACGCCGACGAAGCCGCTGCCGAACTGGTCGCCTTCGTTGATCTTGATCAGCCAGGCGTCGTATTCGGCGCCTTGGTGGCCGAGCGCCAGCAGCTCTTCGAGCATCACCGTGACCTTCACGCCGTTGGGCGTGGCCAGCGAATAGAGCTGCAGCGGGTGTCGGCCGACCGGCAATTCCTTGTCGTGCGTCGCCCCGGCGATGGGCCGGTTGATGTTGGCGAACTGGCCGCCGTTGGCCTTGTTCCAGGTCCAGACGGGGGGCGGTTGGTAGGGGGGCGAATCTTCCACGCGGTGTGCTCCTGATGCGGGATCGGGCCGCCTGCGATCGGGCGGCCATGGGTCCCGATGACTTTACGGGATCAGCCGTTTTTGCGTTGGCCGCCGCCATGGCCCTTCCGGATGCGCGGCTGCCTCGGCCTGACCTGCTGCTTCGGGTTCTGTCTGGCAGTACCGCGCGGATCGCGCTCTAATCGTCTGGCTCGAACGGCTGCTCGCCGCCGAACCCACAGGAGACATCGAATGAAAAAGCGTCAGTTCCTCACCGCGGCCGCGCTCGGCGCCGCGCTCCCTTGGCAAGCTCACGCAGCGACCGCCAGCGCGCGCAAAGGCGCCGGCCTGCTGACGGTGGCCGGCGCCATCACGCGCAGCAACCGCGGCCCGCTCGATCAATCGCTGGACCAACTCATGGTCAAGCATGGCGCCGCCTTCGACAAGGCCTGGGAGTTCGACTCCGCCATGCTCACCCACTTGCCCGCGGTGACCATTCAGCCCACCCTCGAATACGACGCCAAGCCGCACAAGCTGAGCGGCCCCTTGCTCAGCTCGGTCGTCGTCGCTGCAGGCGTGGCCGCCGGTGCGTCGGTGACCCTGGGCCTGCGCGCGCTCGATGGCTACACCGTCACCATCAGCCTGGCCGACGCCAACCGCTACCGCATGATTGTCGCCACCACCCTGGACGGCGTGCCCATGAGCATCGGTGGCCTCGGCCCGCTGTGGGCCGTCTACGATGCCGACCGCCTGCCCGACTTCAAGGACAAGCCGCTCAAGGAGCGCTTTGCGCTGTGCCCCTGGGGGCTGTATTTCATCGAGGTGAAAGCGGCTTGACCGTGTCACTGACGACCATGACCTGAAGCCTTGAAAGCAACGATGCCCGACACCGTGATCACCCGCCGACGCCTCGCCCTCTGCTGCTCGCTCGCGCCCTTTGTGACGTTGATCGCCTGCGCCACAAGGCCGAGTGCATCCGCGTTGCCCCCGGGTGCAGCCGCCGCACTCGCGCCCACCGGCCGCCTGCGCGCCTGCATCAACCTCGGCAACCCCATCCTCGCCAATCGTGATGCGGCAGGCGTCGTCAGCGGCGTGTCGGTCGACATGGCGACCCTGCTCGCGCAACGCCTGGGCGTGCCGCTGGAGCTGGTGGTGGTCGATGCGGCCTTGAAGTCGGTGGACACGGTCAAGGCCGACCTGGCCGACATCGGCTTCTTCGCCATCGACCCGCGCCGCGGCGACGGCATCGGTTTCACCGCGCCCTACGTGCTCATCGAAGGCGCCTACCTCGTGCGCCGTGATTCGGCCTTCACCGACAACGCGCAAGTCGATCGCCAAGGCACCCGCATCATGGTCGGCCGCGGCAGCGCGTATGACCTGTATCTGTCACGTGAACTGAAGGTGGCGCAACTGCTGCGCACGCCCACCTCGCAGACGGTGGTCGATCGCTTCCTGGCCGAGAACGCCGATGTTGCTGCCGGTGTTCGGCAGCAACTCGAAGCCGATGCGGTGCGGCTGCCGGGCTTGCGGCTGCTGCCGGGGCGCTTCATGGTCATCGAGCAGGCGATGGGCTTGCCGCTGACCCGCGGCGCTGCGGCCTCGGCGATGCTTGCAGGCTTCGTCGAACAGGCCAAGGCGAGTGGGTATGTGGCGGAGTCGCTGGCGCGGCATGGCATTCGGGGTGCGATGGTTGCACCAGTGGCGGGTTGAGGGGGTCGAGGCCTTGCATATCTGAGCCATCGTGTATCTCGTTGCAGGCACTTCGACAGGCTCAGTGCGAACGGAGACACAGGCTCAGTGCTCGCCGATCATGTCGGAGACGCGGCGCACCGACGAGACGATGTCGGTCATCGTCCTGCCGGCCTCGTGGACCATGCGCGAGCCCGAGGCCACCCTCTCGACGCTCGCGCCGATCAAGCCCTTGATTTCCTTCGCGGCGGGCCGCCGAGCGCTGGGCGAGACTGCGCACTTCGCTGGCCACCACCGCAAAGCCGTGGCCCTGCTCGCCGGCGCGGGCGGCTTCCACAGCGGCATTCAGCGCGAGGATGTCGGTCTGGAACGCGATGCCATCGATCACGCCGATGATGTCGGCAATCTTGGCCGACGATGCGGCGATGTCTTCCATCGTCGAGACCACTTTCGACACCACATCGCCCCCTTCGACGCCACCGCACAGGCCGAGTTCGCCAGATCACCCGCATGGCGCGCAGCGGTCGCGCTCTGGCGCACCGTGGCCGTCAACTCCTCCCGTCGCGGCGCAGATGCCGGCGTGCTCACTTTTCGATGCCGCCTCGCGGGCTTCGTCCACCCGCTGCTTCTGGTACAGCGCGAGTTGATCGACCGCCTGGCCGTAAGCATCTGCCGCCGGCCGCAAGACCTTCTGGATGTCACCGCCGCTGACTGTCCCGCCCGCGGTCTTGCGCTTGACCAGATCGTTGCGCACATCGCGGAACTTCGCGCCGGCCGCGTCGATGTCGGCAAACAGCAGCTTGGTGCGCTCGTTGTCGGCCAGCTCGTCGAGGCGCTTGCGCACGATTTCCGAACGTGCAGAGGTCAGCTGGCGATCGGCGTTGATGCCGGCCGCATAGGCCGCGTCGTCGATCTGCAGCACTTGCGCATCGCGCTTGTCGGCAGTCAGGCGACGACGGGGGCGACCGGTTTGGCCCGATACATCGATTGGTCGCTCCGGTGCATCAACGATTCCACCGTGTCGCCCAACTGCAATTCGCCGAGGCCGATGCTCACCGAGAGCTGCAGCCCCGGCGCGATGGACTGCCAATCGAACGCGGCCACGGCGTCGACGATGCGCGTGCAGACTTGCGCAGCCACCTGCTCGGTGGCATCGACGAAGAGGATCACGAACTCGTCGCCGGCCCAGCGGGCGGGCAGGTCGTTGCCGCGCACTTGCGACGACATGATGGCCGCCACCGTTTTCAGCACGCGATCGCCCACGCTGTGGGTGAAGCGGTCGTTGACCGACTTGAACTGGTCGACATCGACCATCGCGACGCTGAGCGGCGTGTCGGCGGCGAGAGCCGCGGTGAGCGATTCGGCCAACGATTGCTCGAAGTGCCGGCGGTTGGCGATGCCGGTCAACGCGTCTTCCAGCGACCAGCGTTCGAACTGCTTCGAGGCCTCCAGCGCCTGTTGCAGATGCTGCTCGCTCTCGCGCGCGCCAAGCCGCCAGGCCACCAGCAGCTCGCGGCTGCTCATGCTTTCGGCCAGCACGCGGCGCTCGCGGCGGCGCAATGCGCGGTGTTCACGCCGGGCTTCTTCGACCTTGCCTTGCAGCTCGAGCACCTGCGCGAGCAGCAGGTGCGCGCGGCAGGCGAGCTGCTCATGTTCGACGGCGAGTGCCATTTCCCGCATCGCTATCAATTCGCACTCGGCCTTGGCCCAGTCCTGCTGCGACCAGGCGAGCTCGGCGGCGCACCAGCGCACAAAGGCGTCGAGCCAGGTCATCGTGCCCGAGAGCGAATGCGCCGCCGAGGCGATGGCTTGTGGCGCGCCGCCGATGTCGCCTTGCCAGACCGTGAGCAGGGCTGTCGAGGCGAGCGAAATGGTTCGGCCCATGGCCCGCATACCCGGCAGCACGGAGACGCCCTGTCCCGCCGCTTCGAGCTCGCGGCACTCGCGCACGAGGTCGGCCATGCGCTCGACGCTGCCCATCACGCCGCTCTGGTAACGCTCGTCCAGCAACCGCGAGGCTTCGACCCAGATCTGGTTCAGCCGCGGCTGGTAGATGCTGAGGGCCGGCTGGCAGCGCCGCGCGGTCTGCACGGCCTCTTCGAAGGCGGCATCGGCGCGGTCGTGGTCGCCACCCCAGGAATAGGCGAGCCCCAGGCAGTTGTAGGCCAGCAAGGTCTGCGCTTGCGGCATGCCCGTGTCGCACAGCCGCACGCACATCAGCGCCGCTTCCACCGATTCGTCGTTGCGGCCGAGCAGCATGCACACATGGGCAAAGGTTGCCAGCGCGTTGGCCTCGCCGGGCGCATCGCCCAGGGCTTCGAAGATCTGCGCGGCTCGCCGGCTGGCCTCGCTCGCGCGCCGCAACCGCGAGCCGAGGCGGTCGCCATGGGCGAGGCAGGCGAGGGCGGCGGCTTCGCCGCGCGGGTCCACGTTCTTGGCCGCCGCGAGGACGGCCTGCGCGACGCTCCGCGAGCCTTGCAGGTCGCCTTGATCCAGCAGCGCATAGGCCGCGGCCAGGTCGGCGTCCGGGTGTGGCTCAGCCATGCCAGCACATCGAGCAGCTGGGCCGATTATCGATTCGGCGTAAATGAAAAATAGAAGCACGTCGCATGAGCCACCCCGATACGCACGACCCCGGTTCGACAAGGCCGGGCGGTGCCGGGCCACTCTGGCGAGTCGCGTCATGCTATCGGAAAGCGGGCCACCATCGAGTTTCGAGGAGCGGTGCCGATAAGCCCCCCATGCCTCATCAATTCACACGCAAACACCGCCGCGACAGCGCGCTCTTCGACCACTGGAACCGCCTCGACGAGCGCGTGTTCGAGAAGATGCCGCTCAGTCGCCTGAAGGCCGCGCAGAAAGGTCTGCAAGGCCACATCGTGCTGCCCGGCAGCGAGGACTACGACAAGGACCGCCAGCTTTTCAACCCGGTCTTCGATGCGTACCCGATCGTCATCATCTACTGCGCGGTAGAAAGCGACGTGGCCATCGCGCTCTCGCTGGCGCAGGATCTGCTGCTGCCCTTCACCGTGCGCTCCGGCGGCCATTGCACGGCAGGATTTTCGGCAGGTTATGGCGCGTTGATCGACGTGAGCGCGTTGAACGATGTTGCCATCGACACCGGCGCCCAGATCGCCACCGTCGGCACCGGCTGCCCCTTCAGCAAGTTCGATCTGGCACTCGACGGCTGCGGCCTGCACGTGCCCGGCGGCGAATGCGCCGATGTGTGCATCGGCGGCTATGTGCAGGGCGGCGGATACGGGTTCACCTCGGTGACCTTCGGCATGAACTGCGACAACGTGATCGACATGCGCGTGATGCTGGCCGATGGCCGCATCGTCACGGCCAGCGAGTCGGCCAACGCCGACCTCTGGTGGGCGGTGCGCGGCGGCACCGGCGGTAACTTCGGCGTGCTGCTCTCGGTGCGCTACCAACTGCGGCCACTCGGCCAAGTGTTCGGCTGGGCGCTGATCTGGCCGCTACAGACGCCGGCCGATTTCGACAACGCGACTGGTGCACTGATGGCGCTGCAGTCGGGCTTCATGCTGGCCAACCTGCCATCTGCGCTCAACATCCAGGTGTCCTTGTGCTTCCAGCCCGGCACGGAGGGCGGCCTCTCGCCCAGCGCACCGCAGCAGCCTTACCTGATGGTGCGCGGGCTCTATGTGGGCACGCAAAGCGACGGCGAAGCGGCCATCGCGCCCTTGTGCCGATTGCCCGGCGCCATCACGCAGTGGACGCGCATGGACAGCTACTACAACCTGAACAAGGACTTGCTCAACGAGCCCTACGGCATGCCTTGCCTGCCGGCCGACAGCCCCATGCCGTGCGAAGACAAGGCCTCGCGCTACGTGACGCGGGCGCTCGCACCGAGCGAGTGGCGCGGCCTGCTCGATTACTTCGTCACCGCGCCCAACACCGTCACCTACTTCTACATGGAGTTCTACGGCGGCGCGATCAACGCGTACCCGGCGCAAGGCAATGCCTTCGTGCACCGCAACGCCGCCTTCAACGCGGTGCTCGATGTGTTCTGGTTCGAAGAGGCCGACCGTGCCGCGTCACAGAACTTCCTGCTCGGCTGGATGGACCTGATGGCGCCGATGTGGAACGGCGAGATCTACCAGAACTACCCACGCCTGGATGAGCCGGCTTACGGCGCCCGCTACTGGGCCGATGCGCAGGCCGGGCTCTATGCGGTCAAGACCAAGTACGACCCGACGCACGCCTTTCGCTTCGCGCAAGAGGTCGGCCCGCTGATGCCGCCGAGTGGGGGCGTGGGGCCGGTGATCGAGTTGCCGGGGTGGCTGCAGTTGGCGTTGGATCAGCCGATTGTTTGACGGACCTTGCGTAGCA
>JAMFRW010000017.1 GCA_026224975.1 Rhodoferax sp.
CGCGGTCGGTCAGGCCTTGGCGGAACTCCGCGCTGTCGCCGTAGCCGGCGTCGGCGGCCACCGGCCGGGGCGGCACCCCCCAGCCGGCCCCGGGGATTGCGCGCGCTGCAGTGTGAGCCGGGCGAGCGTGCCGAGTTCGTTGCTCGCGTCTTCCAGCACGTCGCCGAGCACCGCCTGCAACTCACGCGCGCCCTGCGCGAAGACCAGCCCGAACTCGGCCAGCAGACCGCGAATGCGGTTGATGCACGCGGTGCGGTCTTCCTTGATGCCCTCACGCAGGCGATGTACGCACAGCATGCTTTGCTGCTCGATTGACTTCATCGGGATGAAGCGCATCGTGGGCCGCGAGGCCGCCTCGCAGATCGCGGCCGCGTCGTTGGCGTCGTTCTTTCCGGTCGCGCCTTCGCTTCGGTAGGGGCTCACCAGTTGCGCCGAGATGATCCGCGCGTCCAGGCCGAGCGCGCCGAGCTTGCGCGCCCAGTGGTGGGCGCTCGAACTCCAAACTGGACACTTGGACGCTGGCGCGAGCCAGCCGCCCGCTTCCTCGTATCGAACCACTGGAGTAGTCACATTGCTGCCACGCGTCACGGAGGCCCGCTACGTTGCTGGCCACACCCTCTGGCTACGCTTCGGCGATGGAGTAGAAGGCGAGGTCGATCTAGCCGCCGAACTGTAGGGCGAGGTGTTCGAGCCGCTGAAGGAACTCGATTACTTTCGCAAGTTTCAGGTTCATCCAGAGCTTCGAACAGTTGTGTGGCCCAACGGCGCCGACTTCGCGCCGGAGTTCCTCCGCTCTTCGCTGAAGGTTGCCGCCTGATTCGAACGTCAACGAACCACGGCGCGCGCCGAATTGCTCTTCTCTTCAGCCACTCCCAACGAAGCCACCGCAATGGCAAAACCGAGCCGGGAGCGGGAGGGTCGGCGGAGTGAATAAGAATTCCCTGAACGGAGCCGGCCCTCCCGCTTCCGGCTCGGCCCGCGCCGATCTCACCCAAAGCGCACCCAGAGGCGGCAACGACAAACTCAAGACAACGGCAACTCCGCAGCCTCATACAAAGCCAACTCGGGCCGCCGATCCACGAGCCCGGCCACGCTCTTCCCGAACCCACGCGACGCCGGCAACTTCAAGTGAGCATCGATTGCCGCGCGATCCGCCCAGCGCTCGAAGAACACCAGCAGCAGCGGGTCATCCGCATCCAACGACACCCCGTGCTGAACACACCCCGGTTCGGCCCTCGATCGGGCCACATGCTCGCGGCTCAGGCGCAGCACTTCTTCGATGCTGTCGGGGCGGGCGTGCAGGGTGCCGGTGACGATGATCATGGTGCTGTCTCCTCGGAATGTTTCGAGTGTTGGTGGGTGAAGGGTGCACGGTACAGCCAAACGCAGCGGCCATCGGCGCAGGTCAGGGTTTGCGTGGGCACGAAGCTGGTGATCTCGAACTCCAGGCTCGCGAGCCAGTGGCCGGAGGCGAGTTCACGGGATGCCTTGTCGGCCGCGCGCTGCATGCTCTCGGGGCGCTGGAAGAGATAGACCATGTCGTAGGCCGACCAGTCTGCCGCCCAGATGTCACCACGGCGGATCGTCGCGAAGCGGCAGCGCCAGGCGCAGGCGAACCTCAGCGGCCAGCTCCATTCGAGGCCGTGCAAGCTCGCCGCCGGATATTCGCGGCGCAGCTCTTGCAGGCCATCGCCCAGGCCGCAGCCGGCGTCGAGAATCATCGGCGCCCCGGGCAGCGGCACCCGCTGGGCCAGGCCGGTCAACGCGCCGCTGGGCGTGGGGAACAGCGGCGCGTCACGCCAGGTGTTGATGGGGTAGACGAGTGCGAGCAGCGCGAGCGGCAGCAGCCAGGCCCAGGCCGGCAACGCGCCACCCAGGCCCGATGCGGCGAGTGAAAGAGGAAAGCCAAGGGCTATGAACACGCGGCGCCACGGCGTGCTGCCGAAGAGGCTGCCGATGGCGCCGAGTGCGGCGCCCAGGCCGAGGGCGATCAACGACGGCGTGCCCAGCCACGTCGCGCCGACAAAAACGGCCCATGCCGCAGCCCAGGTCAGGAGGGCGGGCAAGGGCCAGATCACGTGTGCGGGGTGCGGGAGGTTTGCGCTGGATTGTGCAAGCTATGGCGCCAGGCGCGCAGTGTGATCGAGCGAGGGAATCGGATCAGTGTCAGCGCGGCATTCGAGCCGCAGGGAAATGGCCCAGCGCTGCGGTGGTTGCGAGCGATCGAAAACGGATCACCCGCAAACCAGGCGCCGATCAGAACTTGAACGCCAACCGCAACCCGCCCCAATGCCGGCCGTTCACCATGATCGGCGCGGCGGCTTCTTTCATCACGACGAACTTGCCGCCGCCCATGTCGCGCCGGTAGGTCTGCAGCAGGAAGGGGCGCGTGTTGCGCGCCG
>JAMFRW010000146.1 GCA_026224975.1 Rhodoferax sp.
CGGTGAGCTGACACGCGACGAAGACGTGCTCGACACCTGGTATTCGTCGGCCATGGTGCCGTTCTCCACCTTGGGCTGGCCGGAACAGACGAAGGAGATGGATCTCTTTTTGCCGTCGAGCGTGCTCGTCACTGGCTACGAGATCATCTTCTTCTGGGTGGCGCGCATGATCATGATGACGACCCACTTCACCGGCCGCGTGCCGTTCCGCACCGTGTACATCCACGGCATGGTGCGCGACAGCGAAGGCAAGAAGATGAGCAAGTCGGAAGGCAACGTGCTCGACCCGGTGGACTTGATCCAGGGCGTCGACCTGGCCACGCTGATGCAGAAATCGACCGTCGGTCTGCGCAAGCCCGAGACCGCGCCCAAGGTCGCGGCGCGGGTGAAGAAGGAGTTCCCCGAAGGCATGCCGGCCTACGGTGCCGATGCGCTGCGCTTCACGATGGCAAGCTACGCCAGCCTGGGCCGCAACATCAATTTCGACACCAAGCGCTGCGAGGGCTACCGCAACTTCTGCAACAAGCTCTGGAACGCCACGCGCTTCGTGCTGATGAATTGCCAGGACCAGGATTGCGGCCTGGCCGAGCACACCAAGGCGCAATGCGCGCCGGGCCAGGAGTTCCACAACTACCTGAGCTTCTCGCCGGCCGACCGCTGGATCACCAGCGAATTGCAGCGCGTCGAAGCGGCGGTCGAAAAAGGCTTTGCCGAGTTTCGCCTCGACAACGTGGCCAACGCCATCTACGCCTTCGTGTGGGACGAGTATTGCGACTGGTATCTGGAAATTGCCAAGGTGCAGATCCAGGGCGGCGAGCCTTCGGCGCAGCGCGCCACGCGGCGCACGCTGATCCGCGTGCTGGAAACCGTGCTGCGCCTGCTGCACCCGCTCACGCCGTTCATCACGGCCGAGCTGTGGGAAACGGTCGCACCCATCGCCGGCCGCAAGACCGCGGGCGACGCGCAAAGCATCGTGGTGGCGGCGTACCCCAAGGCGCAGCTCGACCGCGTCGATGCGAACGCCGATGCCTGGGTGGCCAAGCTCAAGGCCATGGTCGGCACCTGCCGCAACCTGCGCAGCGAGATGAACCTTTCGCCCGCCACGCGCGTACCGCTGTATGCGATCGGCGAGGCCGAGTTCATCGCGCAGGCCACGCCCTTGCTGATGTCGCTCGCCAAGGTGTCGGAAGTGCGCGTTTTTGCCGACGACGCGAGCTTTGCACAGGCGACCAGCAGCGCGGCGGTTTCGGTGCAGGGCGCAGCGCGGCTGGCGCTGCATGTGGAGATCGATGTGGGTGCCGAAATCGAGCGGCTGGGCAAGGAAATTGCTCGGCTGCAAGGCGAAAGGACCAAGGCCGAGGCCAAGCTCTCGAACGAAAGTTTCGTGGCGCGGGCACCCGCGGCCGTGGTCGATCAGGAAAAGGCGCGCGTCGTGGCGTTCACGGAAACGCTGGCGCGGTTGCAAGATCAGGCGGCGCGTCTGGCTCAACCGGCTTGAGATCAGGGAAAAGCCGATACAGGAACAGGCTTACATAAACAGGCAATTGGCCCTCTTCATGGGGGCTTTGTCCGACGTGTGATGCCCGAAGTGCGTGCAAGAATTGAGCGGTCAAAAACAAGGAAACTGCGAACAATGCTAGTCACCAAAGCGATTTTCCCCGTGGCCGGCCTCGGCACGCGGTTCTTGCCTGCCACCAAGGCGCAGCCGAAGGAAATGCTGCCCGTCGTCGACAAGCCGCTGATCCAGTACGCCGTCGAAGAAGCCTATGCCGCCGGCGTGCGCGAGATGATCTTCGTGACCGGCCGCCACAAGCGCCCGATCGAAGACCATTTCGACATGACCTTCGAGCTTGAAGTCGCGCTCGAAAAGGCCGGCAAGGAAGAGCTGCTCGAAGTGGTTCGCAGCGTCAAGCCGGACGACATGGAGTGCATCTACGTACGCCAGGCGCAGGCGCTGGGCCTCGGCCACGCGGTGCTGTGCGCACAGCGGCTGGTGGGCAACCACCCCTTCGCCGTGCTGCTCGCCGATGACCTGATGGTCGGCGACAAGCCCATCCTCCAGCAAATGGTCGAGCAGTTCGAAGAGTGGCGCGTTTCCATCCTCGCCGTGCAGGAAGTACCCGCCGAGCAGACGCGCCGCTACGGCATCGTCGCTGGCACGCAGGTCAACGACCGCCTGATGGACGTGCAGCGCATCGTCGAAAAGCCGGCGCCCGAAGATGCGCCGTCACGCCTGGGCGTGGCCGGCCGCTACATCCTCACGCCGGGCGTGTTCCACGAGATCGCGAACCAACAGCGCGGCGTGGGTGGCGAAATCCAGCTCACCGACGGCATCGCCGGCCTGCTGCGCCGCGAGAAGGTCTTTGCCTATCGCTACGAAGGCCGCCGCTACGACTGCGGCAGCAAGGAAGGCTTTCTGGAAGCCAACGTCGCGCTGGCGCTAGCCCATCCGACGCTCGGGCCGGGCTTCCGCGAATACCTGCAGGGCATCGAACTCTGATCAGGTTCTGGCCAAAAGAACGGGCGCCTCTGGGGCGCCCTTTTTTTTCATTGTTCGGACGCCTCAGCGGCGCCGCAGGAAGTGCACGAACTCGTCGTTGTTGGCCGCCTGCTCGACGAGTTCGTTGCCGGTTTGCCGGGCAAAGGCCTGAAAGTCGCGCATCGAGCCCGGGTCGGTCGAGACGACCTTCAGCACATCACCGCTCGCCATGTCGGCCAGCGCCTTCTTGGCTTTGAGGATCGGCAGCGGGCAATTGAGGCCGCGGGTGTCGATTTCTTTCTGGGCGTCCATGGCGTGCGGCTCGGTGAGGTGCGATCGAGGGGAGATCGAATCGGGCGATTGTAGAAACAAGCCTTCAAGCCAAGTGCCGAATAGCAGCGCTCAAGCGCCGTCCGGACGCGGCGGCAACTCGATCCACTGCGGCGTGTGGCCGCGCGAAGTGAGCCAATCGGCCAGCGCGTAGCCCGTGCCCGCGCGCCAGCAGCGCAGGTCTTCGAGCGGATACAGCCGGTACTCGGCCAGCTCGGGCGAGAGCGATATCTCACCGCGCGCCACCGCGTGGTAGGCAATGATCAATTCGTTCTTGCGCTGAAAGTCGTACACGCCGATGAGCTTGAGCGACTCGACCTGCAGCGAAGTCTCTTCACGCACCTCGCGCGCGATGCCCTCTTCCGGCGTTTCGCCCGCTTCCATGAAGCCGGTGATCAGGCCGAAGAATCGGCCCTGCCAGGCCGCATTGCGCGCCAACAAAACCTGACCCTCGCGGTCCACGCATTCGATCACCGCGGCCAGCACGGGCGTCGGGTTGTTCCAATGTGTGAAGTCGCAATTCGGGCAGCGCAGGCGCGCCTTCGGGCCGCCATCCTCATCCTGGGTGACCATAGCCAGCTCGGTGGCACATTGCGGACAGAAGCGAAACGTCGCGCTCACGCGGGGAAC
>JAMFRW010000147.1 GCA_026224975.1 Rhodoferax sp.
CCTGCATCGCATGCAGGATCGCGGCCGGCGGGGTCAGGTCCTTGATTTCGTAGCGCAACACCTTCACGCCCCAGTTCGATGCGGCTTCGTCGAGCGACGCCACCACCGCGAGGTTGATGTGGTCGCGCTCCTCGAAGGTCTTGTCGAGTTCCATCTTGCCGATGACCGATCGCAGCAGCGTCTGTGCGAGCTGCGTGATGGCCGAGATGTAGTTGCTCGAACCGTAGCTCGCGCGCATCGGGTCGGTCACCTGAAAGTAGATGATGCCGTCGACCTGCAACTGCGTGTTGTCCTTGGTGATGCAGACCTGGCTGGGCACGTCGAGCGGCACTTCCTTCAACGAATGCTTGTAGGCCACGCGCTCGATGAAGGGCAGCACGAACTTGAGCCCCGGCGTGAGCGTTCGGTCGTACTTGCCGAGCTTCTCGACGACCCAGGCGTTTTGCTGAGGCACGATCTTGAAGGTCTGGAAGATGAAGACGGCCGCGATGACGGCGATGATGAGTGCGACTTCCATGGGGCTTTGTTGTCTCGGTGTTTGTTGCCGTTGGATGAGGGAAGGGCGTTCGAAGTTCAGGCAGAAGGCGCAGGCCCCAGCACCAGCCAGTTACCTTCGACCGCGACCACGACGAACTCACCGGCCGCAGGCAACGCACCCGGCGCAAGCCGCGCAGTCCAGAGCGAGCCGCGATAGGGTACGCGGGCGCTGCGGTCGGCATCCCAGCCAGCCACCTTCACGCGCTCGCCGATGTCGAGGTTGGCGTCGCGGTTGCTGGCGACGGGCGCCGAGCGCGGGTGGCGGTAGCGCTTCCAGTGCCACAAGGCAGTGGCGCCGCCGCCGACGACGGCGGCGGTCAGCACCTGCGCGACGCTGCCGAACGCGAGCGTTGCGCCGATGGCGCCAGCCACGAGGCCGAGGGCAATCATCAACAAGTAGAACGTGCCGGTGGCCAGCTCGGCGGCGATCACCACGCCGGCCGCAACCCACCAGAACGTGGCAGCAGACAGGTCCATTCAAGCTCCGTATCAGAAATATTCGCCCGCGCCCCAAGGCCGACGAGGTACGTCGTCCGCCCCCCGAGGGGAGTGAGCAAAGTGGCAAAGCCACATTTGCTCCCGAGTGTAGGTCGCGCTGCGAAGCCCATGCGGCGCGGCCCCGCGCCTCGCATGGGCGAGCGCCATGAGAACGTCACCCTCAAGCCCTACACTTCGCGCTTCCGAAAAAGCGCCCCCCGCGCCACCAGAGGCTCGCCCATGCTGCGTTTCAACTTTCCGATCGTCATCATCGACGAGGACTTTCGATCCGAAAACACCTCGGGCCTGGGCATTCGCGCGCTCGCCGGTGCGATCGAAAAAGAGGGCTTCGAGGTGCTGGGCGCCACGACTTATGGCGACCTGAGCCAGTTCGCGCAGCAGCAAAGCCGCGCCAGCGCCTTCATTCTGTCGATCGACGACGAGGAGTTCACGCCCGGCCCCGAGCTGGACCCGGCGGTGCTGAACCTGCGCAAGTTCATCGAAGAGGTGCGACGCAAGAATTCCGAAGTGCCGATCTACCTGTACGGCGAGACGCGCACCTCGCAGCATTTGCCGAACGACATCCTGCGCGAGCTGCACGGCTTCATCCACATGTTCGAGGACACGCCGGAGTTCGTGGCGCGCCACATCATCCGGGAAGCGCGCAGCTACATGGATGGCCTGGCGCCGCCGTTCTTCCGCGCACTCGTCGACTACGCGCAGGACGGTTCGTATTCGTGGCATTGCCCGGGGCACTCGGGCGGCGTGGCCTTCCTGAAGAGCCCGGTCGGGCGCATGTTCCACCAGTTCTTCGGCGAGAACCTGCTGCGCGCCGACGTCTGCAATTCGGTCGATGAACTCGGCCAGTTGCTAGA
>JAMFRW010000148.1 GCA_026224975.1 Rhodoferax sp.
CTCGCCGGCCGCCACGCCGCGCCAGATGCGCAGGAATTCGTCGGTCACTTCGTAGCGCTCGGCGTGGCTGAGGAAGCTGCCATCGCCGCGTTGCTCGTCGGGGTCGCCGCCGGTCACCACGTTGATCAGCAACCGGCCGTTCGACACGCGGTCGAGCGTGGCCGCCTGCCGGGCCGAAACGGTCGGCGAAATGATGCCGGGCCGGATCGCGACCAGAAACTTGAGCCGCTCGGTGAACGGCATCAGCGAGGCCGCCACCACCCACGAGTCTTCGCACGAGCGACCGGTCGGGATCAGCACGCCCTCGAAGCCGAGCTGGTCTGCAGCCTGTGCCACCTGCTTCAGATAACCGTGGCTGACGGTGCGCGCGCCGATCGAGGTGCCAAGGTAACGGCTGTCGCCGTGCGTGGGGAGGAACCAGAATATTTTCATGAGGGGCGCTTCGAGGCAGCGTGTCGGGGACGAGGGTCGACAGGCATTCTGGAAGACGCGGCGCGCGCACCGAAGCGCGCGTTACGGCTATCGATAGGTGAATTCCGAGTGATGTGTCTCGGCCCGCCCGCTCACTCCCAGATCACGTGCACCTGGGCGACCGCCGAATAGCCATTGGGCACGCTCGGGTCCTTGCACTGGACCTTCACATTGAAGTTGTTGCCCTTGCCGCGGCGGGTGGCCGCCGCGTAGCGGGCCGATGCGGGCAAGCCGCGGCCCCGCGGCGAGGGCCGGTTCATGAGCGCTCGGCGCACGGCACTGATGAGCCGGTCACGGTCGAATTCCTTCGTGTCGAAGCGCTCGTAAACGTCACCGATGCTCAGAGAGGGGCCGGCGAATTTGAAGGTGCGGTCGAAGATCTTGATCGATTCCTGTGCGATGGCCTCACCGAGTTCGTCGATGGACCAGCGAGCCCTGACCTCCTTGGCGGCCTTCGGCTTCTTGGGCTTGCCAGTGGTTTGCCAGGCCGGGCCGTCGTCCTTCGGTTCGGGCTCCGGCTCGGGCGCTTCGATCTCCACCTCGGCCGGCTCCGGCCCGCCGCGTTCCTTGGAAAGGAAATCGAGCACGGCCGCGACCTTGGTCGTCAGCTCGGCTTCCGAGCCGAACGATTCGCCTTCCAGCCACAGCAGCGCGTTCTTCCACTCGACGATGGCGCCGGGGGTGGTGGGCGCGATCTTCGCTGCCCATTGGTAGGGGCTCTTGAACTCGGCGCCGACGCGGATCGGCGCGGACAGCGACATGGTGGTGGGGAAAACAGCGGACATCGCAGACTCCTTGTTCGAACGGTCGACTGACCTGTCGCCACACGGCTTGCAACTCCGCGTGGCGCCGGGCGCGAAGCTAGCGAGTGTGCCGTGAACACGTGACAAGTGGAAGCCGGGTCTTGCCTCCCGGCAGACAAGCCGCACTCTGCGTAGACTGCGCGCCTGCCCAACGCATTCCACGGCCCCACGCCATCCGCCCCCAATCGTCATATGAGCACCACACTCCAAGCCGTCGATCATCGTCCGTCCGCCGTATCGCCAGCGCCGAACCCTGCGCTCGAAGTGCGCCGGCTCGATGCCGCACTCGGTGCCGAAGTCATCGGCCTCGACCTCACCCGCCCGCTGGCCGATGCCGACTTCACGCGCATCCACCGCGCGCACCTCGACCACCACGTGCTGGCCTTTCGTGACCAGCGCATCACGCCGGCCCAGCAGATCGCCTTCAGCCGCCGCTTCGGCCCGCTGCAGATCCATGTGCTGCACCAGTTCCAGTTACCGGGCCACCCCGAGATCCTCGTGGTCTCGAACGTGGTCGAGAACGGCCAGCCCATCGGCCTCGGCGATGCCGGCCACTACTGGCACTCCGACCTGTCGTACAAGGAGCACCCGAGCCTGGGTTCGCTGCTGCATGCGCAGGAACTGCCGGCCGAAGGCGGCGACACGCTCTTCGCCGATCAACACCTGGCTTACGACGCGCTGCCGGCGCACCTGCTCAGCGCCATCGAAGGCCGGCGCGCCGAGCACTCCTACCTCGCCAAGTACGAAGAGCTGCGCCTGCGCAGCCCGTGGCGGCCCAAGCTGAGCGACGAGCAAGTGGCGCAGGTCAAACCGGTCGAGCACCCGGTGGTGCGCACGCACCCCGAGACCGGCCGCAAGGCGCTCTTCGTCAGCGAGCACTTCACCACCCGCATCGTCGGCTTGCCCGATGACGAGAGCCGCGCGCTGCTCGACGAACTGTTTGCGCACAGCGTCAAGCCCGAGTTCCTGTACCGCCACCGCTGGCAGCCGAACGACATGGTCTTCTGGGACAACCGCTCGGTGATGCACCTGGCCACCGCTTTCCCGGAGGCGATGCGCCGCCGTTTGAACCGCACGACGATCGAGGGCGACGTCCCGTTCTGAGGCATCGAGCCAGTGCCCCCCGAACCCGCCGCCGATCTACTCTAGACGCCACGCCCGTGGTCGATTCCCCCTGGTTGCGCAGCCTGCTGCCGGCGCCGCCTTCCGTCAGCCGCAGCGAGCGCCTGCGTGCCAGCGCCGGGGCGCTCATCGGCATTCTGCTGACCGGCTTCGTGAGCGCGCAGATGCTCGGCCCCACCGTCGCGGCGCTGTGGCTGATGGCGCCGATGGGCGCCTCGGCGGTGCTGCTCTTCGGCGTGCCGGCCAGCCCCTTGGCGCAGCCGTGGTCCATCGTTGGCGGCAACCTCGTGGCCGCGCTCGTCGGCGTGACCTGCGCCCGCTTCATCCCTGACCCGATCGCTGCAGCATCGGTGGCCATCTTCGCCGCCATCGCCGCGATGTTCTGGCTGCGCTGCCTGCACCCGCCCAGCGGCGCCGTCGCGCTCACCGCCGTGCTCGGCGGCGTGCCGGTGCATGCGGCGGGCTATGGATTCGTGCTCGCGCCCGTGGGGCTCAACACGCTGCTGTTGCTGCTGGCTGCGGTGATCTACAACAACGCCACAGGCCGGCGCTATCCCCATTCGCAACAGCCCGAAGCGCGGCATCCGCATCACACGGCCGATGCGCTGCCGAGCGAGCGGCTCGGCTTCACGCCCGCCGATCTGCAGGCCGCACTCAAGAACTACGACCAGGTGCTCGACGTGAGCGCCGACGATCTGGCGGCACTCTTCCGGCAGACCGAGATGCAGGCATTCCGGCGCCGCTTCGGCGAAACCCAGTGCCGCGAGATCATGTCCAAAGACGTGGTTGCCGTCGAATACGGCACCGAGTTGGCGGACGCCTGGGCGTTGATGCGCGAGCACGATGTGCAGGCCCTGCCCGTGCTCAGCCGCGAACGGCTGGTGATCGGCATCGTCACCCGCAGCGACTTCCTGCGCAACGCCGAACTGTCGGATTTCGACACCCTGGGCTCACGCCTGCGCGCCTTCCTGCAACGCACCGCCCACACCCATTCGAGCAAACACGAAGTCGTCGGCCAGATCATGAGTGCCCCCGCCACGACTGCGCGGCACGACACGCCCGTCGTCGAACTCGTGCCGCTGATGTCGGATGCCGGGCGGCACCATGTTCCCATCGTCGATGCGCAGCAGCGGCTGATCGGAATGGTGACGCAGAGTGATCTGGTGGGGGCGTTGTATGAGACGAGTCTGGCGCAGTTGCATACGGGTGATCAGGCGGGCGGCGATGAGCACCGACTTGTCGACGAGCCACTCAGCGCTTCGCCGCAATGATCTTGTCGTAGATCGCCCCATCGTCGAAGTGATCCTTCTGCGCTTTCTTCCAGCCGCCGAAGACTTCGTCGACGGTGAAGAGTTGCAGCTTGGGGAACTGCTTGGCGTACTTGGCCAGCACCTTGGCCGAGCGGGGGCGGAGGGCTTGTTTGGCGGCGATTTCCTGGCCTTCGTCTGACCAGAGGTACTTCAGGTAGGCCTCGGCCTGCTTGCGGGTGCCTTTGCGGTCGACCACCTTGTCGACGATGGAGACCGGGTTCTCGGCCAGGATGCTGATGCCGGGATAGACAACTTCGAAGTTGTCGCCGAACTCGCGCGTGATCAGCGGGACTTCGCTTTCGAAGGTGGCGAGTGCGTCGCCGATGTTGCGTTGGGCAAAGGTGGTCGTCGCTGCGCGGCCGCCGCCGTCGAAGACGGGCACGTTGGCAAAGATGCGGGCGACCAGCGCTTGCGCGGCGGGTGCGCTCACACCCTTCTTGAGAGCCGCGCCCCAGGCGGCGAGGTAGGTGTAGCGGCCGTTGCCCGAGGTCTTGGGGTTGGGGATGACGACGGAGATGCCGGCGCGGCCCAGGTCGTCCCAATCGCGGATGGCTTTCGGGTTGCCCTTGCGCACCAGGATGACCGAGGTCGAGGTGGTGGGCGCGGCGTTGTCGGGCAGGCGTTTGGCCCAGTCGGCGGGGATGAGGTTGCCGCGGTCGTGGAGGATGTCGATGTCGTTGGCCTGGTTCATCGTGATGACGTCGGCCTCCAGGCCATCGGCCACGCTGCGCGCCTGCTTGCTCGAGCCGCCGTGCGACTGGTTCACCGCCAGATCTTCGCCGGTGGTCTGCTTCCAGTGCTTGATGAAGGCGGCGTTGTAGTCCTTGTAGAACTCACGTGACACGTCGTAGCTCACGTTGAGCAGCGTGGGCGTGGCGGCGCGCGCCGCGCCCACAGCGCCGAGTGCGACTGTCGCGGCGATCAGGCCGAGGCCATGGCGGCGAGTGATGAGCGAGGTGGAAGCGCGATCGATCAGGTTCGATGAGGACATGGGAGGCAGCCGCGACGAACGCGGCATGTGAGAAAAAGAGGATATTTTGCCGGCGCCCGGAGAGCGCCTGGCAGGGCTTGAAGGCCCGGCCGCCTTGCACCGAGTTCAGGCCACGCGCCGCACGTGAGAAGTCGCGTGGGCGGCTTGCGAGCCTTCTGGCGCGGACGTCGACGTGGAAACCGAACCAGCGGCCGTGGCACTGTCGACCGACGGCGCTTCGCCCAGCACGCGCTGCAGCACCTCGTCCTCGATGCCCGCGAACGCTGCGCTGCGCACGCGCGGCCGGGCGAGCGGCACGCGTTCGTCGTAGGCGATGTCGTGGTCTTCGATCAGCAGCACGCGGTCGGCCAGGGCCACGGCTTCGGCCACGTCGTGCGTGACCAGCAGGGCGGTGAAGCCGTGCTGCAGCCACAACCGCTCGATCAGGCGGTGCATCTCGATGCGGGTGAGCGCATCGAGCGCACCCAGCGGTTCGTCGAGCAGCAGCAGCCGCGGCGCATGCACCAGCGCGCGGGCGAGTGCGACGCGCTGACGCTGGCCGCCGGAGAGCACGGCCGGCCACTCGTGGGCTCGGTCGGCCAGGCCGACTTGCGAGAGCGCTTCGAGCGCCCTCGCCTTCGCATCCGCGCCGGAGAGGCCGAGCGCCACGTTGTCGATCACGCGCTTCCAGGGCAGCAGCCGCGCATCCTGGAACATGATGCGGATGTCGGCCTGATCGGTCACCGACCGGGGCCGGCCGTCGAAAGTGATCTGGCCGTTGTCGGCGGTTTCCAACCCGGCGAGCAGGCGCAGCAAGGTGCTCTTGCCGCAACCGCTGCGGCCGACGATCGCCACGAACTCGCCAGGGGCGATGTGCAGGTCGACATCACGCAGCACCTGGCGGCTGCCGTAGTGTTTGCCGAGGTGCGCGGCATGCACTTCGGCACCGCGCGGGGCGGCGGTCACGGGCCGGATTGCCGACGCAGGCTGCACATGGGCGGGCTTGATCGCGCTATCGCGCGGCGCGGCGGTGAAGCCCGCGAGGGCCATGCCTTGGAGTTCGAGGTCTTGGGTGTGCATGTGATCGATCTCTCGTAGCAAAAATCAGCGTGCGGCTTCCGCCGGTTGATACCCCGGATGCCAGCGCAGCCAACCGCGTTCCAGGCCCTTCGCGGCCAAGTCGGCGGCCTTGCCAAGCAGCGCATAAAGCAGGATCCCCACCAGCACCACATCCGTCTGCAAAAACTCGCGGGCATTCATCGTCATGTAGCCGATGCCCGATTGCGCCGAGATGGTTTCGGCGACGATCAACAGCACCCACATCAGCCCGAGCGAGAAGCGCACGCCGACGAGGATGGACGCGGTCGCCCCCGGTAGCACCACATGCCGGTAGAGCTGCCAGCCGCTCAGGCCGTAGCTGCGCGCCATCTCGATCAGCCCCTTGTCGACCGAACGGATGCCGTGGAAGGTGTTGAGGTAGATCGGGAAGAACACGCCGAGCGAGACCAGGAAGAGCTTGGCCGTTTCGTCGATGCCGAACCACAGGATCACCAGCGGGATCAGGGCCAGCGCGGGGATGTTGCGCACCATCTGAAGCGTCGTATCAAGCAGCGTTTCTGCCGTGCGGAAGGTGCCGGTCAACAGGCCGAGCAGCAGGCCCAGGCCACCGCCGATCGCAAAGCCGACGCCTGCGCGCCAGGTGCTCACCCACACGTTGCGTGCGATGTCGCCCGAGAGCAGCAGGCTCCAGAACGTCTTGGCCACCGCCCACGGCTCGGGCAGTACACGCGTCGAGAGCCAGCCCGCCCGCGAGGCGATCTGCCACACGGCGATCACGATGATGGGCACCAGCCAGGGCTGGAGCTTGCGCCAGGCCGAGGCGGCGTAGGCGTTGGTGGAAGAAGTGGAGCCGCTCATGGGGTCCTCTTCACTTCACCGCAACAGCAGCAGCCGATGAACCCGGCAGCGCATCGGCCACACGGATCGCCTTGGGGATCAGCTTCAAATCGAAGAAGGTATCGGCAAGCTTTTGCTGCTCGGCCGCGACTTCCGCCGTCAGCGGCTTCACGCCGAACTGGTAGCGCTGCAGCACGATTTCGACCACCTCGACCGGCAGGCCTTGCTGCGGCGCGATGAGGGCGGCGGCCTGCTTGAGGTTGGCCTTGATCCAGCGGCCCTGCTCGGCCGTGTCTTCGAAGAGCACCTTGATGATGTCGGGCCGGCGTTCGGTGAAGCCCCGCTCGCCCAGGTAGTAGGCGTAGTTGTTGACCACGCCGCGCGCGTCCGACAGCACGCGTGCGCCGGTCTGCTTTTCGCTCGCGGTGAGGAAAGGGTCCCAGATCACCCAGGCATCGACCGAGCCCTTCTCGAACGCGGCGCGTGCGTCGGCCGGCGGCAGGAAGACGGTCTGCACATCACCGTACTTGAGGCCGTTCTTTTCGAGCAGGCGCACCAGCAGGTAGTGCACGTTGCTACCCTTGTTGAGCACGATCTTCTTGCCCTTGAGATCGGCCACGGTCTTGATCGGCGAATCCTTGGGCACGATCAGCGCTTCGGCTTCGGGCGAGGCCGGGTCGCTGCCGATGTAGACGAAGTTGGCGCCCGCAGCCTGCGCAAAGATCGGCGGCGCCTCGCCCACATAGCCCACGTCGATGGCGCCCACGTTGAGCCCTTCGAGCAACTGCGGGCCGGCCGGAAACTCCACCCAGCGCACGCTCACATTGAGCGGTTGCAGGCGCTTCTCCAGCGTGCCCTGCGCCTTTTGCAGGGTCAGCAGACTGGCGGATTTTTGGTAGCCGATGCGCAGGGTGTCGGCCTTCGGTTGCGACGTGGCGGGCCGGCCGATGCCGATCAGAACCAGGGCGAGCGCGGCCACGCCGAGCTTGAGCAGAACACCGTGACGGGAGAAGATGGAAGAAGGCATCGGAGCGTCCTTGGGATACGTCCCGTTCGGGCTGAGCCTGTCGAAGCCTGCCCCCCGACGATGCGAGGGCACTCCCTTCGACAAGCTCAGGGCGATCGGGGCTAAAGGATCAGTGTGAACGGGGGTTGTGGGTCGTGAAGGTATAAGAAAGAGAAGAATCAGCGCTTGTCCAGCCGCCGCGCCAGCGCGTTGCCGCCGTACTGGATCGCCTGCACGATGACGATGAGCAGCGCCACGGTGAGCACCATCACATCGGTCTGGAAGCGGTAGTAGCCGTAGCGGATGGCCAGGTCGCCGATGCCGCCGCCGCCCACCACGCCGGCCACGGCCGAGTACGAGAGGAAGCTGATCGCGAGCACGGTCAGCGCCAGCACCAAGCCGGAGCGGGCTTCGAGCACCAGCACGCGCCAGACGATCTGCAGCTCCGAAGCGCCCATCGCATGCGCCGCTTCGATCACGCCGCGCGGCACATCACGCAGGTTCTGCTCGACCAGCCGCGCAAAGTAGGGAATGGCCGCGATGGCCAGCGGCACCGAAGCCGCGAGCGGCCCGATCGAGGTGCCGGCGATGAATCGCGTGAAGGGCACCAGCGCCACCAGCAGGATGATGAAGGGGAAGGAGCGCACCGTGTTCACCACCCAGTTGAGCACGCCGAAGACGCCCGGCCGATCCAGCGATTGCCCCGGCCCGAGAAGGAACAGGAGCACGCCCAGCGGCCCGCCCAGCAGCACCGCGCAGGCCAGGCCGATGGAGAGCATCAGCAGTGTCTGCCCGGCCGAGACCCACAGCTCGGGCACGATGGAGACGATGTTTTCGCTGAAAAGATGTGTGAGGAACTCAGGCATATGCCGCCTCCAGCCGCTCGATCTCGTGGTCGACTTCTGCTCGCACCGTAAGGCGCGCGAGCTCGCGGCCGAGCGCCGTCACACGCTTGGTGCCGGCAGCGTTTTCGCCGACGGCGAACTGCTCGGCCACCGCGCCGTGCTCCATCACCGCCACGTGGCGGCAGAGCGCATGCACCACCGCCAGCTCATGCGTGACGATGAGGATGGTCACGCCCAGGCGGCGGTTGACATCGCGCAGCGTGTCGAGCACCGAGCGCGTGGTTTCGGAATCGAGCGCCGAGGTGTGCTCGTCGCACAACAGCACCTCGGGGTCGGGCGCCAGCGCGCGGGCGATGGCCACACGCTGCTTCTGCCCGCCGGAGAGTTGCGCCGGGTAGCTGTGGATCTTGTCGAGCAGGTCGACGATCTCCAGGCATTCGCGCACGCGGCGCAGCACTTCGCCGGGGCTGCGTTTGCCGTGCAGGCGCAGCGCGAAGGCCACGTTGTCGAACACGGTGGCGTTCTGCAGCAGGTTGAACTGCTGGAAGATCATGCCGATGTTCTGCCGCGCCAGGCGCAGCTCGGGCTTGGCCAACGTGGTCAGCTCGCGGTCGCTCACGAAGACGTGACCGGCATCGGGCCGCTCGAGCAGGTTCACCAGCCGCAGCAGGGTCGATTTGCCAGCACCGCTCTTGCCGATCAGCCCGAAGATGTCGCCCTTGCGGACTTGCAGCGACACGTTTTGGACTGCGTCGAAGGTCTCGCCGTTGGGCAACTTGTAGGCCTTGCTCACACCTTCGAGCCGGATCACGGCGGCGGGGTGCTTGGGCTCCAGAACACTGAGATGGGTCATGCCACGAGTCTTGCGGCGCGCGTCCGCAAAGGGAAGGAAGCAAAACGTCTGTCGACCATCGGAAATCGATGGACGGAGCCGCGGCGCCCACCCGCTGCGAGTAAGGGCAAATGCCGCCCGCCGCACGCTGGCGCGCATCGCCGTACGATGCCAGCCCGGCCTTGGCGCACCCACATCAGGAGACGGCATGACGCCCCACAAGCCACGCAACCGCCCCGCCGTGCTCGACCTCATCGGCAACACGCCGCTGGTGCGCGTCTCGCAGCTCGACACCGGCCTGTGCACGCTGTTCCTCAAGCTCGAATCGCAAAACCCCGGTGGCTCCATCAAGGACCGCGTGGGCCTGGCGATGATCGACGCGGCCGAGCGCGATGGCCTGCTGCGGCCCGGCGGCACCGTGGTGGAAGCGACCGCCGGCAACACCGGCCTGGGCCTGGCGCTGGTGGCCGGCGCCAAGGGCTACCGCGTGGTGCTGGTCGTGCCCGACAAGATGTCGACCGAGAAGGTGCTGCACCTCAAGGCACTCGGTGCCGAAGTGCACATCACCCGCTCCGACGTGGGCAAGGGCCACCCCGAGTACTACCAGGACGTGGCCGCGCGGCTGGCCGCCGAGATCCCCGGCGCCTTCTTCGCCGACCAGTTCAACAACCCCGCCAACCCGCTGGCGCACGAGCGCACCACCGGCCCCGAGATCTGGCAGCAGACCGGGCGCGATGTGGATGCCATCGTGGTCGGCGTGGGCTCGGCGGGCACCATCACCGGGCTCACGCGCTACTTTCGCGGCGTGCAGCCGGAGCTGGCCTTCGTGCTCGCCGACCCGGCCGGATCGATCGTGGCCGAATACACCCGCAGTGGCACCATCGGCGAGGCCGGCTCATGGGCGGTGGAAGGCATCGGCGAAGACTTCATCCCCAGCATTGCCGACCTCTCCGGCGTGCGCGCCGCCTATTCGATCAGCGATGAAGAAAGCTTCGGCACCGCACGCGAATTGCTGCGGGCCGAAGGCATCCTCGGCGGCTCATCCACCGGCACGCTGCTGGCGGCAGCACTGCGCTATTGCCGCGCGCAGACCACGCCACAGCGCGTGGTGAGCTTTGTGTGCGACACCGGCACGCGGTATCTGTCGAAGGTCTACAACGACCAGTGGATGCTCGACCAGGGCTTGTTGAAGCGAACGCGTTATGGCGACCTGCGCGATGTGGTCTCGCGCCGCACCGAAGAAGGCGGCGTGGTGAGCGTGGGGCCGGGCGACACGCTTCTCACGGCCTTCCAGCGCATGCGCCTGGCCGACATCTCGCAACTGCCGGTGCTGGACGATGGCAAGCTCGTCGGCGTGATCGACGAATCGGATCTGCTGCTCAGCGTGCATGCCGATGCGAGCCGCTTCAAATCGGCCGTGAGCAGCGCCATGACGGATGCACCCCACACCATTTCACCGAAGGCCACGCTCGCCGAACTCGAAGCGGTGCTCGACCGCGGGCTGGTCGCGATGGTGGCGGATGATGCGGGCTTTCACGGGCTCATCACCCGATTCGACCTGTTGAACCACTTGCGGAGAACCTTGACATGAGCGAGAACAAAAACACCGGCGACAAGCACAACACCGACGACCTCGGCTTCGCCACGCGCGTGATCCACGCTGGCCAATCGCCCGACCCGACCACCGGCGCGATCATGCCGCCGATCTATGCCACCTCGACCTTCGTGCAAAGCAGCCCCGGCGTGCACAAGGGCCTGGACTACGGCCGCTCGCACAACCCCACGCGCTGGGCGCTGGAGCGCTGCGTGGCCGATCTGGAAGGCGGCGCGCAAGCCTTTGCCTTCGCCTCGGGCCTGGCCGCGATTTCGACGGTGCTGGAGCTGATCGATGCCAACTCGCACATCGTCTCCGGCGACGACGTGTACGGCGGCACCTTCCGGCTCTTCGAGCGCGTGCGCGCCCGCAGCGCCGGCCACAAATTCAGCTTCGTCGACCTCACCGACCCGGCCAAACTCGAAGCCGCGCTCACGCCGCAGACCAGGCTCGTCTGGGTCGAGACGCCGACCAACCCGCTGCTGCGCCTGGCTGACCTCAAGAAGATTGCCGCCATCTGCCGCGCGCGCGGCATCATCACCGTGGCCGACAACACCTTCGCCAGCCCCTACGTGCAGCGGCCGCTCGAACTCGGCTTCGACGTGGTCGTGCACTCGACCACCAAGTACCTCAACGGCCACTCCGATGTGATCGGCGGGATTGCCGTGGTTGCCAATTCCTTTGGGAAGGAGGCGCGACTCGACGCGCTGCGCGAGCGGCTCGGCTTCCTGCAGAACTCGGTGGGCGCCATCGCCGGCCCGTTCGACAGCTTCCTGGTGCTGCGCGGCGTGAAGACACTGGCCTTGCGAATGGAACGCCATTGCGCCAGCGCATTCGACCTGGCCCACTGGCTGGAAGCACAGCCGCAAGTCGCGCGCGTGCACTACCCCGGCCTCGAATCGCATCCGCAACACGCGTTGGCCAAGCAGCAGATGCACGGCTTCGGGGGCATGATTTCGGTGGACCTCAAGACCGACCTGGCCGGCGCACGACGCTTCCTGGAAGCGGTCGAAATCTTCTCGCTGGCCGAAAGCCTGGGCGGCGTCGAAAGCCTGATCGAACACCCGGCCATCATGACCCACGCGACCATCCCGGCCGAGACGCGGGCTCATTTGGGGATCGGCGATGGGCTGGTTCGTTTGTCGGTGGGTGTGGAGGCGATCGAGGATTTGCGGCGTGACTTGCAGCGGGCGTTGAACACCATCTGAAGCCCGGCTACGAGGCGGCGAGTTCCAGATCGAACCCCTCGTCCTGCTCCACCCGCCGCCGCCGATTCACCGCCTGAATCTGCCGCTCCACCAGCTTCTTCCCCAGGGGCCAAGGCCCGAAGCCCGAGGCGATGTTGATGTGCCCCGCATCGCCCAGGTCGACGAGCTGGCTGCCCCACGCACGCGACCAGTTCACCGAGGAACCGAACGGCATCCAAGGGTCGGTGCGGCTGGCCACCAGCGTGGTCGCCACGGGCAAAGGCGCGCACGGCAAATCGATGCTCACACCGAACTTCAACGGGTCGGCCGGCGCCACCAGCAGCGCCGATTCGATGCCAGTGCCGCCGCGCTGCAGCCATCGCACCAGCGCGAGGCAACCGAAGCTGTGCGCCACAGCCACCCACGGGCCGCACGGCTCGCGCGCCAACGTCTCGCCGATGCGGTCGGCCCACGAGTCGAGCGAAGGCACGGCCCAATCGTGCTGCTGCACCCGCACCGCACGGCGGTGGTGATGCCGCTGCAGTTCGGTCTGCCAATGCGCCTCCGGGCTGTCGTGCAGCCCCGGCACGATGAGCAAGCGCACCGGCGCAGCCTTGGTGCAGCCCGTCAGCCCGGCGCGAAACGTGCGCGCCGCGCCCGCCTGTATCGATCCCTCGGCTGAACCGGCGCTGACAACAATGCCCATGTGATGCTCCTTCGGACTGGCTTCGAACGAGCGGCCATGTTGGCCGCGCGAAGGCGCGATGGGAAGGAAGGAGATCGGTTGACGATATAGCCGGATCGAATTCGCGCTGGCGTCGAGACCCCGCCGGGTGGTGCGCGAAGCGCTGGAGCAGTCCTTGGGTCGGCAGGCAGACCAGGCCGGGGCGGCCGAGCGCTGGGCGGCGCAATGGCGCGGCCGCCTGTCGATCGCATCGCCGGCAAGCCAACGCAAGGCAAAGGGCAAAAGCGCTGGCAAGCCTGCACTGGAAGACGCCCGCCTCGCGCATCTGCTGGCCAAGCACCTTCGTTGAAGCGAGCGGGTCGCCATGCGATTGCTGCTCGACATCGACATCTTGCTCGACGTGGCCCTCCAGCGCCCCGGCGAAGCTGCCACATCCCAAGTCATCGCCCGATGTGGCCGCGAGTACGAGGCGTGGCTGGCCTGGCACTCGGTCGCAACACTCGCTTATCTGATCGAGCACCAGCATTCGGCAACCGAAGCGCGTGAAGTCGTGCGTGGCTTCAGTGGGTCACCTGTGCCGGCCATGACGCCCGAAGTTTTCGTCCAGAAGCACATGCTGGAATCGACCGCTGCGCGTCGCCGCAAACCACCGATCGCATGAGATGCCATGAAGCGGCGGCTCATGCGGGCTTCGAGTACCGACAGGCGTGCGCGCGCTTCAGGCGGCTGGGATCTTCCGGAAGCCGATGGCGAGGCGGTTCCAGGTGTTGATGACACCGATGGCCACGGTGAGGTCGACGCTCTCGGCCTCGGTGAACTCGGCGGCGAGTGCCTCGTAGTCGGCATCGGGTGCGTGCGTTTGCGCGACCAGCGTGATGGCCTCGGCCCAGCCGAGCGCGGCACGCTCGCGCGGCGTGAAGAAGGGCGTCTCGCGCCACGCGGCGACGGCGGCGATGCGGCGATCGGTCTCGCCGCGCTTGCGCAGATCGGTGCTGTGCATGTCGACGCAGAAGGCGCAGCCGTTGATCTGCGAGGCACGCAGCTTCACCAGATCGAGCAGGCCCGGCGCCAGCCCGAGCTTGGCGATGGCGACTTCGAGGGCGACCATGGCCTTGATGGCGTTGGGCGAGGCGTTGTAGAAATCGATGCGGGTTTCCATGACGGTTTTCCTGTGAGGTGTTGGCTGGGAAGTGGCCCAGTGCATTCAATGTAAAACCCCGAGCGGCGGCCGAAGGCGGCCAATTCGCAGCATTCATGGGAGGCCAATCGATGGACCTGCATCTGGTGATCGAAGGCGACAAGGACCTCACGGGCCAGCTCGTCCGGCAGATCACAGAGGCCATCCGGTCGGGCCGGCTCGCACCCGGCGACAAGCTGCCGCCATCGCGCCTGCTGGCCGATCGGCTGGGCCTCTCGCGCAAGACCGTCGCCGAGGCCTACGCGCGCCTGACCTTCGACCTTCTCGTGACCGGCCGCGTCGGCAGCGGCACCTTCGTGGCCGAACGTGTCGAGCGCCAAACCGGGCCGGCGCGCCAGACACCGCTGGCCGGCGCCGCGGTGGCCGCTCGCTGGCGCCACATGACGACACCGCTGCGGCACTCTGGGCCGGACGGCGGCGCGCGCTTCGAATACATCGGCGGTGCGCCGGCGCGCAGCCTGTTTCCGCACGATGAATGGCGGCGCTGCGTGCTGCACGCGCTGCGCCAGGGCGCGCGCTCGAGAGGGCTTTATGGCGACGTGCAGGGCGTGCCGGAGTTGCGCGAGGCGATCGCACGCCACGTGGCCTTTGCGCGCGGTGTGCGCTGCGGCGTTCAGGAGCTGATCGTCACCAACGGTGCGCAGCAGGCGCTCGATCTGGTCGCGCGCGTGCTGGTCGAGCCGGGTGCCATCGTCGTGGTGGAAGAGCCCGGCTACTCGCCGGCGCGCCATCTCTTCGCGGCGCAAGGCGCGCACGTGATCGGCGTCCCGGTCGATGCCGAAGGCCTGCAGGTGCAGCACATCCCCGATGGCACGCGGCTCATCTACGTCACGCCCGAGCACCAGTTCCCCCTCGGCATGCCGATGAGCCTGCGCCGCCGCCAGGCGCTGCTGGCACGTGCGCTCGCCCTCGGCGCGATCGTCATCGAAGACGACTACGACAGCGAGTTCCGCTACGAGGCCCGCCCCACCGACTCGCTGCAGAGCATGGACGCGAACGGCATCGTCGCGTTCGTGGGCAGCTTCTCGAAGACGATGTCGCCCGAGCTGCGGCTGGGCTACCTCATCGCGCCGCAGCCTATCCTCGAGGCCGTGTGCACCGCCAAGCACTTGAGCGACTGGCACACCTCCACTCCCACGCAGCGCGCACTCGCCAAGTTCATGCAAGAGGGCGAACTGCAAAAGCACATCCGCCGCTGCCACGCCGTGTATGCAGAGCGCCGCACGATCCTCATGCAGCGCATGGCCGGTGACCTGGCGCCGTGGTTCGACCTCATACCTGCCACAGCCGGCATCCACATGACGGCGATCGCCAGGCCTGGCGTCGATGTCGAGATGCTGATCACGCTTGCGCGCCGCGTCGACGTGGGGCTGTATCCGCTGGCCGATTTCTTCCACGACAGCCCGCCGCGCCCGGGCTTGATCCTCGGTTATGGCGCGATCGAAACCGCGGATATCGAGCCGTCACTCGACCGCGTGCGGGATGTGTTGTTGCAGATGAGCGCGCGCCTGCCGCACCTTGCGACATAAAAAAACACCTCTCGCAGACATCGCCTGCAAGAGGTGTTCGAAATCGCCCGCCGGGGCGAGGAGACAAGCGGTTGTTGTGTTTTCAGGCGCTGCGGAGCGCCTCGCCGCTGCGTTCGCGTGCGATGGCCGCGGGCCGCAGGGCGCGGCTTTCGGCGAGTGGTGCGAGGGCGCGGTCGATGCGGGAGACGAGTTCGTCGTCGGGCACATAGCCGCCGGAGACGTGTGAGACGAGTTGCGCGTCGGTCGCGAAGACGCCGTCGAGGATGTCGCGTGCGCCGAGGGCGGAGAGCACGGGCTTGAGGGCGTAGTCGAGCGCGAGCAGGTGGCCGATGCTGCCGCCGGTCGCGAGTGGCAGCACGGTCTTGCCGCGCAGGCCATCGGCCGGCAGCAGGTCGAGGAAGACCTTGAGCAGCCCGCTGTAGGCGGCCTTGTAGATGGGCGTGGAGACCAGCACCAGATCGGCATCGCGCACCTGGCGGATCGCTTCGGCAATGTCGGCCTGCGAGGTGTCGCATGCCAGCAGTGCGGCCGGCGGCAGGTCTCGCACCGCCACCAGCGAGCTGTGGCGGGTGACGCTTTCGAGGCGGGTTTGCGCGAGCTGCAGAAGCCAGCCCGAGCGCGAGCGCTGCGAGGGGCTGCCGGAGATGCTGACGATGTTCATGGATGGTGTGCCGCGTGAGTCTGCCGACGGCGTACTGCGTTGATGAGGTTATCGACGATAGAGAGGCTTTGGGTCCTGGGCAACGAAGCAAAGTGAACTTGCTTATGGGGGATCTGCATATCTGGAGCGTTGGCTACAACGGCACGGCTTCCCGCGCAACACCCGCTTGGTGCATTGCGGCGATGCAGTTCCATGTGGACGCTGGCACCACCTCGAAGCCTTCAATGAAGAGCGCCTGGCGCGCCTCGGCCAATTGCGGATCGACCACGGCTGCTGCCAGGGCGCGGCGCAGCCCGGCCAGTTCGGCGGGAGATGTGGCCGAAGCTGTGATAAGCGGCAGGCCCGGCGCCGAGGCGGTGTGGCCGATGATGCGGATGCCTTGCAGCAGTTCGGGCGACACACGCTGGAAACCCGCCAGGGTCACGCAGTCGATGGCAGCGATGTCGGCCCTGCCCTCGCGCACCATGTCGATCGATGCGCGATGTGAGCCGGAGACCACGGTTCGGCCGAAGAAGCCGTCCTCTCTGTGGTCGCCTCCATGGGGCGACGCCACGAGCGCTCGCAACGCGTTCCAGCCGGAGTGTGAATCGGCACTGTTGATGGCTGCGGTGCGGCCCGCAAGGTCTTCGATGGCCCGCGCCCGGTCCTCGCTGCGCACGACGAGTTCGCTGCGATAGCGAATGCCAGCGCAGCCCGGCGCGATATAGCGAAACGCGCCGACCACCTGCACCGCACCTGCAAGCGAGGTCACCAGTGGATAGCCGCAGGTCTGGCTCAGCAGCAGGCGCGGATCACGCCAATGCGCCTCCAGATCGGCCGGCCAGTACGGTACTTCGGGCACGCCTTGCAGACCCTCGGCGCGCATGGCAGCCGCGAGGCCGCGCCACCAGGCGCGCAGCGCCGCGCGGTCTGCGTCGTACATCGGGAGGGCCGCAGGGCGGGAGAAGTTCATAGACGTACCTTCGTGCTGCGCACTCCGATATTCGCTCTTGGGACGGCCCGGCGGGCTCATGGGTTTTGCCGACGAATGAGATGAACAACAGGCGGCGGGTGCACCGGCGAATCGACGGTGCGCCAAGCGTAGCGCCGCACCAGCGCACCATACCCGCTGACCAGAAACCCTCCATTGCGATGCAGCACACCGGCGCGGTCGGCACGGTAGCGCGCGGCGATGCGATACCACGGCAGGCCCGGTGCTTCGTGATGAACGGCGTGGAAGTTGTTGTCGAGGTAGAGCAGGCGCCAGAACCAGCCGGCCTCCACCACGACCACGCGATGCGCCGGATCGGCCGCCGGCCGGTGCTCGTAGAACGATCGGAGCATCGCCAGGCCCAGCGCCGGGTAGCCGACCAAGGCGAGGTAGCGGAGTGGGCCGATGCCGGCATAACGATCGAGCGCCCACAGCAGCGCGTCGAGCAGCAGCAAGTGCTGAACCCAACTGCGCGTGTGCGACCAATCGCCGCGCATCGGCTTGCGAATGATGTCGAGCCAGGTCGGCACGATCACCATCGCCGGGCCGATCAGCAAGCGGCCGAGCACGGTGCGCTGCGCGCGCCAGAGCGGCCGGCGCCAGCGCGGCAGGCGGTCGTAATCGGCGGCCTCGATGTAGTTGCTTTCGGGGTCGATGCCGGGTTGGGTCAACAGCTCGTCGCGGTGGTGTGCGAGGTGGCCTTCGCGGTACAGGTCATACGGATACCAGACGGCCAAGGGCGCCAGGCCAAGCAAGCGGTTGATGGCGCGGCTGCGCGTGGGGTGGCCGTGCAGCAGCTCGTGCTGAAGGCTCATGAACCAGCAGGCGGCCAGCGCGAGCGCGACGTTGCTGGCAACGATGACCAGGCCGGTCTCGGCGATCGACGAAGCGCGAGCTGCCAGGCACCAACCGGCATACACCGCGACGATGAGCAGCCAGGTCGGCCACTCCATCACCGCGCGATCAGCGCGGTTGGACGAAGCCGATGGTGCGGCTGGTGAGGTGGATCGAGGGGGGGTTGCGGCGTGCATCGTGATCGCACATTACCGACGCTCCATCATTCGGCCAACGATTCGAAGTGTTTGTTCTCATTCGCTTTTCGAGTTAAAGCTTCGAGTGCTTCAAACCACGAAGAAGTGATGCGTCCCATCGCGCCCCAATTGCTCGACGAGGCCATATTCCCAATCGAGGTAGGCCTGCATTGCGGCAGCGGCGTTGTCGGTGCCTTCATAGGGGCGGCGGTAGCGGTCGATGCGTGGCGAGGCGAGCCGCGTTTCGCCGTGCTCCAGCGGCAGGCCTGCAGCGATCCAGGCGGTCGTTCCACCTTCGAGCACATAGACCTCCCGACCACCAACGATCGCCGATGACGCCATGTCGTTCGCCGCAAATCGCGCCAACTGGCTCGTGCCGCAAGTGAACACGATGCGGCGCGCGGCCGGCGCTTCGGCGATCAGGCGGGCCAGCACATGCGGCAACTGCGCGCGCACAGCGAACCATGCGCCAGGGATGTGGCGCTTGACGTAGTTGACGCTGGCGGTCACATCGATCACCAGCGCATCGCTGTTGGCCAGCCAGTCTGCGAGCGTGGCCGGCGAGGCGGCGCGCACCTCGGGCGAGGCTGGCTGCGGCGCACGGTCCGGGCCAGTCTCTGTCAACGCCTGCGCAACGTCCGATCCATCGTCATCCAGCACCGCCACCTGCCAGCCCATCTGCGCCAGCCACGAGGCCGCCATTGGCGCCCTCACCCTGTCTCCGCGGCCCGCGTCGCCATCGGTCAGCACGATGCGCGCACCCCGCACCGGCGCATGCACATCGGTCTCCTGCACGAGTTGCCCGCCCGGCGCGTTGCGAAAACCCGCGCGGTGGCCGGCGGCATATTCCTCCGGCGTGCGAACGTCGAAGCGATACGTCGTGCGGCCGGTGTCCTGCAGCCACAGGTCCAGCGCATGCGGCGTCAGCCAGGCCACGCCGGCGCAACGGGCCACGTCGATGGCCGCGACGCTGGCGGCCTGCGCATCGGCGGTAGACACGGTCTCTGGGAAGCGCCGTGCGGCGCCGTGTTCCAGCGATTGCCCGGCCAGCGTCCAGCCGATGGTGCCATTGCGCAGCGCGGCCACGGGGTTGGGCAGGCCGGCGTTGACCAGCGACTGTGTGCCGATGATGCTGCGCGTGCGGCCGGCGCAATTGACGATCACGCGCGTGGCCGGGTCGGGCGCCAGCGCGCGGGCGCGCAGCACGAGTTCGCCGCCCGGCACACTGGTGGAGCCGGGGATGTTCATGGTCTGGTATTCGTCGAAGCGGCGCGCGTCGAGCACCACCACATCGGCCTTCTGCGTGATCAGCCCGTTCACCTCTTCGGCCGAGAGCGACGGCGTGTGGCGCTTGGAGTCGACGAGTTCGCCGAAGGACTTGCTCGGCACGTTCACATCCCGAAAGACCTCGCCGCCGCTGTCGCGCCAGCCGGCCAGGCCACCTTCGAGCAGGCGCACCTTGGTGTAGCCGAGGGCTTGCAAGCGCTCGGTGGCACGTATGGCCAGATCATCGCCACTGTCGTTGCCATAGACAGCGATCGGCGTGTCCCGCCGCGGGATGCGGCCCCAGGCTTCGAGTTCGAGCTTGGAGAGCGACAGGTTCGCGGCCCACAGCGGGTGCTCCTGCGCAAAGGGGTCCTCCTCCCGCACGTCGATCAAGGCGATCTCTTCGCGCGCGATGAGGGCGGCGCGAACTTCCTGGGGGGTGATGGTGGCAAGCGGCGTGGTGGTCATGGTGATGAAGCAATCGTCGAAGAGTAGCCCGAGACAAAAGCGTGCCGGCTGCCATCCTCGGCATAACGGCTGCGCGGCACTATGCCGATGTCGGCACCATACACGTGGATGCTGATCGAGTCGCTGTCGTCATGCGCGTTGCGCACGCGGTGAACATCGCCGATCGAGGGCGACACCGCCGCCACCTGCCCGGCCTCCAGCCGCAGCGGCGAGCCATCGGGCACCAGATGATCCGGGCCGGTGAAGCGGTAGCCCTGCGAATACTCGGCCCCGCGCAGCATGCCGATCAGGCCCCACACGGTGTGGTCGTGGATGGGCGTGCCCTGCCCCGCGCCCCACACGAAGGCGACCACCGCAAAGCGCCCGGCGGCATCGCGGTGCAGCGGGACTTGGCGATAGGCATCGGCCCTTGAGACCGCCAGGTGCGCCGGCAGCCAATCGTCCTGCGCCACGAGTTGCGCCAGCAGCCTGCCGCCTTCTTCGAGGATGCGCGGTTCGGCCGGGCGCTGCGCCAGCAGGTGCTCCAGGCCGGCGATGAACTGCGTGAAACGAGGTGCGCTGATCGAAGGGTCGGCCGCAAGCGAAGGCTTCGAACGCTGCGCCGCGCTCACGCCGAAGGGGCGAACGCTGCCTTGCCTGCGGCGATCAGGATGCTATCGTTCTGCGGCGTGTGGATGCGGCTGCACAGCACATCGCGGTGGTGGCGCTCCAGCGGGTTGCGGCGCGAGAGGCCGTGATTGCCGGTGACTTCCAGCGCCAGGCCGACAGCGCGAATGGCATTGCCGGTCACGTTGAACTTGACCAGGCCACTCTCGATCGTCGAAGGCGGCGTGCCGGCATCGGCCGCGCGCACCAGGCCATCGAGCAAGGCATCGTTGGCCCAGAGCAGCGCCTCGATCTCGCCCACCACCTGCTGGATGCGCGGCACGGTGGAGAGCGGTGCGCCCAGGCTGCCCGGCGCGCGCTCCGCCAGGAACTGCAGCAGCCAGCCGCGCGCAGCGCGCGCAATGCCGTCGTAGAGCGCGCCCAGCAGCGTGATCATCCAGGCGTACTGGTCCGATTCGGGGCCGGCCGCCCACTGCGCCGGCGTGCGCACATCGGCCGCGTTGTCGAGTGGCAAAAGCACGTTGTCGAACACCACTTCATGGCTGCCGCTGGCGCGCAGGCCAAGGTGGTCCCAGCTTTCGATGATGCGGATGCCGGGCGTGCCGTTCACCGGATCGTGCGGCACGAGGAAGGCGCCGACGCGAGGCTCGGGCTCGTCGGTGCGCGCCCAGACCGCAAGCCAGCGGAGCGCCGGGATGCCGGTGGTGTAGAGCTTGTGGCCGGAGAGGCGCCAGCCGTCAGGCGTGCGCCGCGCGATCGTCTCCGGCAGGCCGCCGCGGGCGGGCGAGCCGAGTGCGGGCTCCACGCGCAGCGAGTTGGCGAGCGCACCATGCTCCACCGCGGTGCGAAAGAGTTCCTCGCGCAGGCGTGGGCTCCAGCGCGCATCGGCGCGGCTTTGCGAGCGGTGCAGCAGGAAGGTCATGGTGAGCACCAGTGCTGTCGAGGGGTCGCCCTGCGCCACCGCCGCCACGATGCGCCGCGCCGTGGCCAGCGTGGCGCCGCCACCGCCATAGGCGACAGGCACCACCGAGGCGATGAGGCCGTGACGTTGCAGCTCGGCGAAATTCTCGTGCGCGAAGCTCGCGTCGCGGTCGTGCCGCTCGGCGCCTTGGGCGAATTGTTGCGTCAGCTCGCGCAGCACTGCGTCGAGCGCTGCCGGCCGTGCGCTCAGGTGCGGCACGGGTTGCGGGGCCAGCTTAACCAGAAGTGAACTCATTCGTGATCCTCGATGAGCGCACAGCGTAGCGCGCATGACGACAGAGGTGAATCATGCAAACCGCACATGCAAACTCGTTTTCCTTCTTTGGGGCTGCGGGCCGTGCGGGCTTACCTTCGCGTCCTCGCATTCCAGCTTTACTTTCCAAGGATGACCACGGCATGAGCATCGAATTCATCGGCATGATCCAGTCGCAAAAGGTGTCGGAAACGATCCCCGCGCAAGGCCCCGCGATCGACCGCGACTATGTGCGCGACTTCGCCCAGGCTCACGAGAACGCCGGCTTCGACCGTGTGCTCGTGCCGCACCACTCCACCGGCCCGAGCGCCACGCTCACCATCGCCTACGCTGCAGCCCACACCGAGCGCGTGCACTTCATGCTGGCGCACCGGCCCGGCTTCACGGTGCCGACACTCGCCGCGCGGCAGATCGCCTCGCTCGACCAGTTCAGCGGCGGCCGGCTCGGCGTGCACTTCATCTCGGGCGGCTCCGATGCCGAGCAGCGGCGCGATGGCGACTACCTGACGCACGACCAGCGCTACGACCGCACCGACGAGTACCTGTCCATCCTGCGCCGGCTCTGGACCGAGCGCGAGCCCTTCGACCATGCCGGCCGCCACTACCGCTTCGAGGCCGGCTTCTCCGAAGTCAAGCCGCTGCAGGCGCGGCTGCCGATCTATTTCGGTGGGGCCTCCGAAGCGGCCATTCCCGTGGCGGGGCGGCATGCCGACGTCTACGCCTTGTGGGGCGAATCGCTGGACCAGGTGAGCGAACTCACCACGCGGGTCAGCGCCGAGGCTGCGCGCAACGGCCGCAGTGTGCGCTTCTCGGTCTCGTTCCGACCCATCCTGGCCGACACCGAAGACAAGGCCTGGGCCCGCGCCGAGCGCATCCTCGACGACACGCGGCGCCTGCGCGTGCAGGCCGGCTACAGCCGTGGCGGCCCGCAGCAAAGCGTCGGCGCGCAGCGTCTTCTGTCAGCGGCGCAGCAAGGCAGCCGGGTCGACAAGCGCCTCTGGACCGCCATCGCGCAGGAAACGGGCGGCCGCTCCAACAGCACGGCGCTGGTCGGTACGCCCGAACAGGTGGCCGAGGCCTTGCTCGACTACCACGCCCTCGGGGTCACGACCTTCCTCATCCGTGGCTTCGATCCGCTCGA
>JAMFRW010000149.1 GCA_026224975.1 Rhodoferax sp.
GCGCGGGCCGGTGTGCTGGCTGCCGTTCGTGCTGCTGATCGTCGTGTTCGTGCTCGGCTTTCTGGGCCTGGCCTACAGCATCTACCCGTTCGTGGTGATCGGGCAGATGACGATCTGGCAGGCCGCGAGCGCGCCCGAGGCGCTGAAGGTGATCCTCTTCGGCGTGTGCATCTCGGTGCCGGCGATCGCGGGCTACACGGTGTTTTCGTACCGGGTGTTCCGGGGCAAGACGGGCGAGCTGAAGTACGCCTGAGCGCCGACACGCACCGTTCGCACTGAGCCTGTCGAAGTGCCTGCGAGGTCAACCACCAGGCTTCGACAGGCTCAGCCCGAACGGAGGGGAGGCTCAGCCCTTTGCGCGGCTGAGGATCAGCTGCTTTTCGACCTGATCGCCGCTCATGGCGCCCGGCACGCGCTTGCCGTCTTCGAAGACCAGCGCGGGGGTGCCGTTGACACGATACTTCTTGCTCATGGCGACGTTGCGCGCCAGCGCGGCGGTGTCGCACTGGCCGATGCTGCGGGCGGGGGCGGTGCCGTTGAGCATCCAGTCGCGCCAGGCGGTGGTGTTGTCTTTCGAGCACCAGATGTTGCGCGTTTTCTCCGGCGAATCACCGCCCAGGATCGGGATCAGGAAGGTGTAGACGGTCACGTCCTTCACCGACTGCAGTTCCTTCTCGAAGCGCTTGCAGTAGCCGCAGTTCGGGTCGGCAAAGATCGCCAGCTTGCGTGCGCCGGTGCCCTGCTTCCAGACGATCGCGTCCTTCATCGGCAGCGAAGCGAAGTCGATCGCGGTGAGCTTGTCGAGCCGGGCATCGGTGAGGTTGATGCGCGACTTGGTATCGATGATGTGGCCTTCGATCAGGTACTCGCCCTTCTCGTCGGTGTAGAGCAGCTCGGTGCCCATGCGCAGCTCGTACACGCCGGGGATCTGCGTCTTGGTGACTTCGTCGATCTTCGGAAAATCGGGCAGGCGCTCGGCGATGTTCTTGCGGATCACCGCTTCCTGCGCCACGGCGGCTTGCGCGAAGACTGCGGCCAGGCCGAGTGCCACGGCGGAGCGAAGGAATGTGTTCATGGCGATCTTTCGAAGAGGTTGGCGGGCAAGGGGGGCCGCCGGTCAGGCATCGAGGGCGCGCGCCGTCAGCCAGCGCTTGACGGGCGAGAGACGGTTGACCAGAGTCAGCCCGCGGTTGCGAAGTTCCCGGAGTGCCGGGGTTTCGTCGGAAAAGAGTCGCAGCAGGCCATCGGTGACCTGGCTCATCGCCCAGGTGGGCGCCGAGCGTTCGCGGGCGTAGCGGCGCAGCAGGCGCTCGTCGCCGAGCGGCCGCCACGATTCCCGCGCGGCCAGCACACGGGTCAAGGCGGCCACATCGGCCAGGCCCAGGTTCAGGCCCTGGCCGGCGAGCGGGTGCACCACGTGCGCGGCATCGCCCAGCAGCACCCAGCCGGAGCCGACCCAGGCCGAGGCCTGTGCCTGCGCGAGCGGCCAGGCCATGCGCGCGCCGGCGAGTGAGAGCGTGCCGGCCTCGCCGCCGGTCGCGTCGTTGAGCGCTTGTTCGAACGCCGCGTCGTCGAGCGCGAGCAGTTCGGCTGCGCTTGCATCGGGCAGCGACCAGACCAAGGCCCAGGAATGGCCGGGCTGTGGGGTGTCGAAAGGCAGAAGCGCGAGCACATCCGGCGCGCGGAACCATTGCCGCGCGGTGTTGAGGTGCGTCGCGGTCGACGTGAGCCGGGCGGCAATCGCCTGATGGCCGTAAGCGCGCCGGTCGAAGCTGACGCCCAGCGATTCGCGCGTGGCCGAGGCCTTGCCTTCGCAGAGGGCGGTGAGCGGCGCTTGCACGTCATCATCGACCAGCGTCACATGCGGCGCGAAGCGGATGGCGGTGGCCAGTTCACGCTCCAGCACGGCGGCATCGGTGATCCACGCCAGCTCGCCGACCTGCTGTTCCCAGGCCGAAAACTCGATGGACGCGCCGGCCCGATCGCCCTGCACGCGCATCTCGTGCACAGCTGTGGCGGCATGCGCCGGCAAGGCATCCCACACCTTCAGGCCGCGCAGCAATGCGACCGAGGCGGCGTTCAGCGCATAGGCGCGCACGTCTTCAGTCTGCGGTGCGTGCGCCGCCTTGTCTTGCTTGAGGGCAACGCGCAAGCCGAGCCGCGCGAGCGACAGCGCGAGGCTGCGTCCCACGATGCCCGCCCCGTTGACCTGCACGTCGAAGTTCTTCATGGCGATCGATTGTAGGTAGCGAGGCCCGATGCTGCACTGCGCAACAAGGGCACAATCCGGCTTCTTCTTAGGGGGCTGCTCGTGAGCGATGTGGATGTTTCGGTTCAAGCGTTGTTTGTCCATCCCATCAAATCGTGCGCGGGCGTTTCGCTCGACGAGAGCCTGCTGATCGAGACCGGGCTGGAGTTCGACCGAGCCTGGATGGTGGTCGACCCGGAAGGCAGGTTCGTCACCCAGCGCGAGCTGCCGCGCATGGCGCTGATCCAGCCATCGCTCAAGACCTACGACCTGATCCTGCGTGCGCCCGGCATGCTGGCGCTGCATCTCTCGCTCGACACGGTGGAGCAACCGGTGCGCGTGACCGTGTGGGACGACGAGGTCGCCGCCTATGACATGGGCGATTTGTGCGCCCGCTGGTTCAGCGATTTCCTCGGGCGCGAGCTGCGCGTGGTGCGCTTCGACCCGGAGCAAAAGCGCCTCTCCGACAAGCACTGGGCCGGTGATATCGACGCCGAAAACGCGTTTGCCGATGGCTTCCCGCTGCTGGTGACGTCGACCGCCTCGCTCGCCGAACTCAACCGCCGCCTGCTCGAAGTGGGCGAACAGCCGGTGACGATGGCGCGCTTTCGGCCCAACCTGGTGCTCGACGGGCTGGAAGCGCATGGCGAGGATCATCTGGACGAAATCACCATCCAGAGCGACGAGGGCCCGGTGCGGCTGCGGCTGGTCAAGCCGTGTGCGCGCTGCCCGATTCCCGATGTGGACCCAATCACCGCCGAAACCGGCCACCAGGTGGGCGATGTGCTGCTGACCTACCGCGCCGATGCGCGGCTGTCGGGCAAGCTCACCTTCGGCATGAACGCGGTGATCGTCGAAGGCATCGACCGCGCGCTGCGGGTGGGCATGACGGGCGCGGCGACTTACAAGTTCGACTGATCAAAGCCGCCGCGGCGGCAGCGGGATGAACTCGGTCTCGCCGGGCACGCGCTCGAAGCGCTGGGCTTCCCAGTCGTTTTGCGCTTCCACGATCCGCTCCTTGCGGCTCGACACGAAATTCCAGACCATGAAGCGATGGCCCAGCGGTGCGCCGCCGACCAACACGATGCGCCCGCCGCGCGGCGCCTTCAGCACCGGCTCGCTGCCGGGCTCTAGCACCACCATCGTGAAGGCCGGGACCCGCTCGCCATCGAGCTCGAAATCGTGGTCGGTGCTGTAGAGCGCGCGCTCTTCGGCCGCGGCCGGAATGGTGAGCGAGGCGCCTGTGGCGAGCGGAAAGTTCAGGTCCAGGTACAGGGTCGGCGACAAGGTGCACACCGGCGACGTGAAGCCGAACGCCGTGCCGATCAGCACCCGCACCAGCACGCCATCGATCTCGGTCGCCGGGATCTCGTTGCCCGCCACATGCTGAAAGCCCGGCGCGTCCTCTTCGTGTTCCGCGGGCACCGCGAGCCAGAGCTGCAGGCCGTGGCTGCGGTGGTCGTGGCCCAGCAAGTCCTTCGGCGTGCGCTCCGAATGCACGATGCCGCGCCCGGCCGTCATCAGGTTGATGGCGCCGGGCTCGATGCGTTGCACCACGCCCGTCGAGTCGCGATGCATCATCGCGCCCTCGAAGAGATAGGTCACCGTCGAGAGGCCGATGTGCGGGTGCGGTCGCACATCGTGGTTGTCGCCCGGGTGCGCCGTGATCGGGCCGAAGTGGTCGAAGAACACGAACGGGCCCACCGCCTGGCGCAGCGATGAGGGCAGCAGGCGCCGCACCACGAAGCCACCGCCCAGGTCTTTCTGGTGCGGCGTGAGGGTCTGAAGTTCGGCCATGTTGCAGTCTCCGGAGAAGTGCGCAAAGAGAAGTCGCCAAAGTGTAGGTCGCCTAAAATTCGCGCTTCGCCCAAAAAGCCGAAAGACCTTCCATGAGCCTCAAATGCGGCATCGTCGGGCTGCCCAACGTCGGCAAGTCCACCCTCTTCAATGCGCTGACCAAGGCCGGCATCGCCGCCGAGAACTACCCGTTCTGCACCATCGAGCCCAATGTGGGCATCGTCGAACTGCCCGACCCGCGGCTCGACGCGCTGGCCCTCATCGTCAAGCCGGAGCGCATCGTGCCGGCGATCGTCGAGTTCGTCGACATCGCCGGGCTGGTGGCCGGTGCGTCGAAGGGTGAGGGCCTGGGCAACCAGTTCCTCGCGCACATCCGCGAAACCGACGCGATCGTCAACGTGGTGCGCTGCTTCGACGACGACAACGTGATCCACGTGGCCGGCAAGGTCGACCCGATCTCCGACATCGAAGTGATCCAGACCGAGCTGTGCCTGGCGGACATGAACACCGTCGAAAAAGGCCTGCACCGCTACAACAAGGTCGCACGCTCGGGCGACAAGGAAGC
>JAMFRW010000150.1 GCA_026224975.1 Rhodoferax sp.
CCGCGCGGCCGCGGCTCGACACGCCGGCCTTGCGCACCGGCATGGCCTTCGAGCCAGGGCTGCTGGAGCGCATCGAATCCGACATTGCCGGCAGCCCCCAGCCGCTGACGCTGGCGCAACTCGTGCTGCCGTCGCTCTGGGACCGGGCGCGCCACGGCTTTCTGTCGAACGAGGTGTATGCGGCATCGGGCGGCGTGCGCGCGCTCTACATGAACCATGTGGGCGACATGTTCGCGCGCGTGCCGGTGGCATTCGAACCGGCGATGCATGCCACGCTGCTCTGGATGTGCAGCAGCGCCGATGCGCCGCCCACCTGGCGCACCGTCACCTGGCGTTCCCTCGCGTCTCTCGCCGGCTGGAACGACAAGTGGACGCCGGCCCTGATGTGGATGCTGCGCAAACGGCTGATCCACCTGGCCCAGGTGGGCACCGAGCTGGAACTGTCGGTGTTGATCCCCTTGCTGCCGGAGTCATGCCCGGCGCTGGCACGCTTGCTGGCAGACTACGCGTCGCGCCTGAAGGAGCGCGAGTCGTTGGCCTTTGCGTTCGATCGCTGGGAGTCGGCCCGGCGCGCCCCGTCTGCCTTGCTGGCGGGCCAGAACCTGACCGATGCGGCGCGGCTGGTCGAAACATGGGGCGCGCACCTGCCGCTGGCGATGGCACAGTTCGTCGACGCGAGCAGCGCCGCGCGTGTGCGCCAGCGCCGCACATTGCTCGCGGGCGCGATCACCATCGGCATCGTGGCCGCCGTCAGCGCGGTCTACAGCGTGCTCACGAGCCGGGAGCACGATGCTGCGTTGATGGCCAAGGAGAGTGCGCTCAAGGCCCAGGAAGCGGCCGCCAGCGCCGCCGTCAAGGAAGTACGTGCCGAAGCGAATGCCGATGCGGTGCGAGCCGCGGCGGCCGTCGCGGTGGTGACCTCCGATCGCGATGCCAAGAAGGTCGCGCAAGCCTTGCGCGGTGTGCGCCTGGCGATCCACTACCACGCCGGCTGTGAGGCGAATGCGATGCAGAGCTTCGTCACCACGCTCGGTGTGCTGGGCGCCGTCGTCGTCAAGGCGCCAGCGGCTGATTCGAACCTTCCAGGCACCATTCAATTCCATCGCGCGCAGGACAAGGCGGCGGCCGAGCAACTCCAGGCGCTCACCGCCAACTACGTGGCCTCGCTGGGCATCGCCTTCACGCCCACCGTCGAGGATCGTGCGGCCGATCCGGGCGCAACGCTGATCGACCAGATCGATCTCTGGGTGCCGGAACTCAGCGGCTTGCCGGTCACGACATCGGGCGCGCGAACCGCCAAGGACGGCGCCGCCCTGGTGCTCGTGCCCGGCGGCTGCGCCACGCTCGGTTCGGACCGCGCGGCGCAACAAAAGCTGATGGACGCCATCGGCCTCTCCTACATCACGTTCATGGACAACGACAAGCCGCAGCAGCGGCGCTGGCTGGACCCTTACCTGATCCAGCGCACGGAGGTGACCAATCAGCGCTTCGCGATCTACGCCACAAGCTGCGCCGCTGCTACCACGGCCACCGCGTCGGCAGCCTGCCCCGCGCAGTGGAAGGCCCGTGGCAAGCCAGACGACCCGGCGCGTTTTCTCGGGTATGCCGCGGCTGCGGGTTATTGCGCGTGGATCAATGGCCGGCTGCCGACGGAAGACGAATGGGAGAAGGCGGCTCGCGGCACCGACGGCCGGGTCTGGCCTTGGGGCAACCAGCCCGACGAGGCGCGCTTCATGGGCAAGGCGACGAGCAGGCAGCAGCTCGCCAAGGTCGGCAGTTTTCCGTCCGGCGACAGCCCCTATGGCCTGGCCGACATGGCGGGCAACGTCTGGGAACTGACATCGTCCACTTGGGACGACAACAGCCATGTGATGAAGGGCGGCTCCTACCTCAACGACCTGCGCTACGTGCGCGCCGCGAGCCGCTGGTCCAGCGGCGACGAAGCCGCTGGCGCAGACTACCTGGGCTTCAGGTGCGCGGTGGATTTCGTGCCATCTCGATAACACCCATCTTCAGCGGCAGGTACAGTTGGCAACGTCCACGGTGGCGCCAGGAATTCAAGTCGACCGCGTGCCGGCCGATAGTGTTACAGGGCCTGAACGACCGCGGCGCCCGGAGCCTAGCCATCGATTCCCACCAGATATCTCCTCGTCGCCCTGGCTGGCGCCATCGGCTGGCGCACGCCCTCGAGCCTTATCGGGCCGAAGAAGGCATCGCCGCGACCTTCCGCGCACGCCAGTTACAGGCGGTTCTGCGGCTCGCGCCGCTCACCCTGCTGGCGAACGCGCTCAACGTGCTGCTCGTCGTCGGATCCTTCTGGGCGAGCGCGCCGCGCGGCTTTCTCGTCGTCTGGGGTGCGGCCGTCGCCTGGGCCGTGTGGCGCGGCCTCGGGGCGTGGCGGCACTGGCGCCGCAGCGGCGACACATGGCTGCGTGCCTCACCGCGTGCGATGCGGCGTGCCACCTTGAACGCCGCGGTGCTGGCCGCGCTCTGGGCGGTGGTGCTGCTGGTGCTGTTCACCGATGCCGATGGCCCGCACCAGTTGATGCTGGCGGCTATTACCACCGGCATGATCTGCGCCGGCGGTTTCGCGCTGGCCACCACGCCGATGGCTGGCACGGCCTGGGTGGTCGTGCTGGGCAGCAGCGCGGCGGTGGCGCTGTTTCGCGCAAGCTTCCCGCTGGCGCTGCCGGTGAGCGCGCTGCTGGTGATCTACAGCCTGATCGTCATCGCCAGCGTGTGGGCGACGGCGCGCCTGTTCGGCGCCCGCCTGATGGCCGAGGCCGAGGCCGAACGCCAGAACGAAGTCATCGGCCTGCTGCTGCGTGATTTCGAAGAGAACGCCAGCGATGTGCTCTGGGAGATCGACGATGCCGGCCGCTTGTGCCATGTCTCGCCGCGCATCGAGCGCCTGTTCGGCATCCCGGCGGCGCAGTTGCAGGCGCGCCCGGTGGTGGAGTGGCTGCAGCAGATGGTGCCCGACGAACACGAGGCGCTGGCGCAGTGGCGCGCGCTGCAGCAGCAGGTCGCGGGGGCCCAGCCCTTTCGCGACCTGCCGCTGGTGACAGCGCGCAAAGGCCATTCGCGCTGGTGGCAGGTCAGCGCCAAGCCGCTCTTCGACGGCAGCGGCCGCTGCATCGGCTGGCGCGGGGTCGGCACCGATGTGACCGATGCCCAGCACGCCAACCGCCGGCTCAGCTGGTTGGCCCACTTCGACGCATTGACCGGCGTGGCCAACCGCCACCAGCTGCGCGCGCGCCTGGCCGAGTTGCTGGCGCTGCCGCATGAACGCGCAGGCGAGGGCGCGGGCGAGGCGCCGCAGTTCGCCTTGCTGTGCATCGACCTCGACCACTTCAAGAACATCAACGACACGCTGGGCCACGGCACCGGCGACGCGCTGCTGCAGGAAGTGGCCCAGCGCCTTCGCACGCACACGCGTCGCAGCGACACGGTGGCGCGGCACGGCGGCGACGAGTTCGCGGTGCTGCTCCACCCGCTGCAGTCGGCCGCCGAAGCCCAGGCGCTGGCCGCGCGCCTGCTGGGCGGGCTGGCCGAGGCCTGCGAGGTGCAGGGCGCCCGCGTGGCGGTGCGCGCGAGCATCGGCATCGTCCTGGCGCCGGGCGATGGGCAAGACATCGACACCCTGCTCAGCCATGCCGACCTGGCGCTCTACGCCGCCAAGTCGGCTGGCCGCGGCGAGTTCCGCTTCTACACGCCCGAGATGGCGGCGGTGACGCGGCGGCGGCTGTTACTCGAACAAGCTTTGCGCGAGGCACTGCCGCGCGGCGAACTCTCCCTGGCGTTCCAGCCGCAGGTCGACCTGGCGAATTGGCAGGTCACCGGCTTCGAGGCGCTGCTGCGTTGGCAGCACCCGACGCTGGGGGCCGTGTCGCCGGTGGAGTTCATCTCTGTCGCCGAGGAGTCGGGCCTGATCGGCGACATCGGCGCCTGGGTCTTGCAAGAGGCCTGCCGCCAGTGCGCGGGCTGGCCGGGCGCGCTGACGGTGTCGGTCAACGTGTCGCCGGTTCAGGCCATGTCGCAAGACCTGCGCGCCGTCGTGCTGGCCGCCTTGCAGGTCGCCGGGCTGCCGGCGACGCGGCTCGAGCTCGAGATCACCGAATCGATCTTCCTGCACGATGCCAAGACCACCCTGGACCAGCTGCACGCGCTGCGCGCGACAGGCCTGCGCATCGCACTCGACGACTTCGGCACCGGTTATTCGTCGCTTGCCTACCTGCGGCGCTTTCCCTTCGACACGCTCAAGATCGACCGCAGCTTCGTGCGCGAGCTGATGCAGCGGCCGGACGCGCGCGCCATCGTCAAGATGATCCTGGGCCTGGCGCGCACGCTGCGGATGAAGACCGTGGCCGAAGGTGTCGAAGAGCCCGCACAGGCCGGGCTGCTGACGCACCACGGTTGCACGACCCTGCAGGGTTACCTGGTGGCCCGGCCGATGCCGGCTGCCGAGGTGCCGGGCTGGCTGGCTGATTGGGCCGCCGAGCCGCTGCTGCCGCAGCCGCCTGCGCTGTCGACAGCGCAGATGCCGCTGGAAGTGATCGGCTGAGCCAGCGCGATTTCGTTCGCGATGCGGCTCGTGATGGGGTGCTTGCGCCGGTGGCGGACCCGGCAATGAACTCGCGTCGAAGGCCGGCGCTCCTCGCCTACAGCGGCTTGGCCCGCAGCACACCGCTGCCGCGCACGAAGTGGCCAGCGCCCAGATGGTGGAGGGTGTGAAGCGCGAGGTTGTCGTCACGCACAGACCAGTGCCCGCTGGCGAAGATGCGCTCATCGGCCGCAGCAGCCACCACCTCCGCAAAGCAGGTGTCGTAGGTGTCCTCGGCATGCGGCTCGCGGATCAACCGGCATTCGAGCCAGGCCGAGCAGCCCGACTCGATCAGCGGCACGCCGAGCACCGAGCCGGGCACTGCTTCGATTCCATGTTTGGCGAACTTGTCGACCGCGCGGCCGCTCTCGCTCCCCACCGCGTAGACCACGTCGACCAGCGCCGCGCCCGGAATGCACACCCCGAAAGCGCCGCTGGCCATCGCCAGCTCCCGCGTAAAGGTGGCCTTGTCGATGACGACCGCGATGCGCGGCGGCGTGAACTCCACCGGCATCGACCACGCCGCAGCCATCACGTTCCGACGGCCACCAAACGCGCTCGTCACCAACACCGTCGGCCCATGGTTGATCAGGCGGCTCGCATGCTCGAGCGCGACGGGCCGGAAGTGCGTGTCCATTGTGTTCACTTGGCGAACAGCTTCGTGATGTCGGCAAAGGCCTTGATCTCGATCGCGTTGCCCGAAGGGTCCAGCAAGAACATCGTCGCCTGCTCGCCCGGCTCACCCTTGAAGCGCACGTATGGCTCGATCACGAACTCGGTGCCCGATGCCGCGAGCCGCGCCGCCAGCAGCTCCCAGTCGGCCATCGGCAACACGATGCCGAAGTGCCGCACCGGTACGCCGTGGCCGTCCACCGCGTTGCGCTGCGCCGGCCCGGTTTCCGCGGGCGCGAGGTGGGCCACGATCTGGTGCCCATAGAAGTTGAAGTCCACCCAGTCGGCGGCGCTGCGCCCTTCCGGGCAGCCCAGCAACTCGCCGTAGAAGCTGCGGGCGAGCGCGATGTCATGCACCGGGAACGCGACGTGGAAGGGGGAGAGCGGGGCGGGGTTGGAGGTGGGGGCGCGCATGGTTTGTGGGTGGATGGATGTGATGCTGCGATCGTAAGTCGACTTGTGCGGCGGTGGGTGGGGCCCTTCATCACTGACGGACAAAGCTGCAGGTCGGCGGAAACTGGTACTCGAAAGCGAGCTTCGGCTGGAGGTCGAAAGCATTCGTCACGGCGAGCACCGTCGGCAGGCGTTCGCCTAGGTTTTCGAGGCGCTCGCTATTTTGACCGTCGTGTATTTGTCGGGCATGAATGCTGCGCTTCGTGAGTGGCTGGCGGAGCAGCCTCGCCGCGTGTCAGGAGCTTGAGGAGAAACCTCAAGGCTCCCGCACCATCCCCCCCGCCGCCTGCAACTGATCCGGCGCGATCGAGCGCAGCGCGGCCACCCGCTTGCGCGTGGCGGGGTGCGTGGCGGTGTCGTTGCGGACGCCGAGGTCCATGAAGGCGGCGAGGGC